>DFCG01000160.1:0-3304 GCA_002367455.1 Acinetobacter sp. UBA3060
CCCAGGCTGCTCAGCTACTTCTACTTCATATTTCAGAATGTCAGGTCAGACGCTTACTGCAGAAATACAAAGTTCAAGGTCCAGCTGTATTAGCCCATACGGGTCGTGGCCAAACCAGCAATTCCAGGCTTTCTGAAGAACTCAGACTCAAGTGCCTCAATATTGTTTCTGATCAACTGCATGGTTTCGGACCAACCTTGGCGCATGAAAAGCTTATTCAACAGGAGTTATGGTTCATTCTGACCAAGGCAGTCAGTACTGTAGTCGTGCTTTTAGAGCGCTATTATTGACGAATAACTTTATTCAAAGTATGTCAGGCAGTCTTGCGCAGTACACTGCTCATGTTGGGACAATGCAGTGACTGAAAGCTTCTTTCATACATTGAAAGGTCATGTAATCCATGGCAGTGTGTTTGCCACTCGAAAAGAAGCGAATGCTGTCCTGTTCGACTATATCGAGATTTATTACAATCGAATCAGAATACATTCTGCAAATGGCTGGTTAAGTCCTGAAGCCTTTGAACAAAAATATTGTAAGAATTTAGAGGGATCGAATGTCCATAATACTGTCTAGGATCAGATAAAGGATTCTGCATCTGAAAAAAAGGCCTTTAGCTTAATTCTGAGCTTCGACTAATGACAAAATATAAGACTTCTACCTCTGAAAATTGTAAAAAATCAATTTTTTTGATCTTTAAAGAATGAGGATATAGTATTTGTAAAATTACTTAGCTGCTTAAAACTTAATTCTAATTGGTTAATAGGTGAAAAATGAAATTAGCAGAAGCTCTCTTACTTCGAAGTGATCAACAAAAAAAAATTATTTCACTAAAACAACGTATCAATGCAAATGTATTGGTACAAGATGGTGATAAACCATCTGAAGATCCAAATGAACTATTGAAACAAGTATTTTCTTTAATTCAAGAATTTCAAAAATTAAGTTATGCAATTCATGAAACTAATGCTTTAACAAAATTAAATGATGGTCGTTCTCTACTTGCTTTATTGACTTTGCGTGATGAATTTGTAGAACAGCACAAAACCCTAACTGCAGCAATAAGTAATACATCTCGTGAATCTGATCGTTATAGTACGCGGGAAATAAAGTGGCATAAAGTTATTCCAGTTTCATCATTACAAAAACAAGCTGATGATATTAGTCTTAAATTACGTGATTTAAATGTGTTAATTCAGTCGAATAATTGGAAAATTGATTTGATTGAAGCCTAATACTCCTTTAGATATAATCAAGTTGAACATACTGGGCGAGTACAAGATCCCTTACTTCCACAACATAGGATTGTAAATAAAGTGTAGTGGCTTGCAAAGCAAGTGGATAAGCTTAAAATTTTAAGTACAAATCAATCCATCACTTGGCATAACTCAAATCTTTGTGCGAACAAAGTTACACGTTACTTATAACTACCATGTACTGACAGTATGTTCACCTCAATTACTAAAAATAAAGAAATGAGCAAGCATCAGCTCAACTACATTTCTATTTTTAATTCGGTTCGGCTTTGTTGCATAACGAGCTGAAAAACAGATTTTGAAAACAGCAGATTCAAATCACAAGTGCGACACATTTGTAGTTAGTTGAAAAATTTAGGTGTATTCGTAGAATCATTAGACTTTTTCAACTCGCAATTGGAAAGCACGCAATGAAGAAATACACCCAACTCTCTCAAGATGAAAGTAAGCGTCCGCTGAGCCCCACTTTTTCTCACTCATGAATACCACGATAGTGTCCACTAAATTTTAAGTGGACACCTATTTATGGATTTAAAGACAGTTATAGACAGCACACCAATGCTAAAAAAGCCCCGTCGAACCTTCACGGCTGAATTTAAACATCAACTTATTCAGCAATGCCAGCAGCCAGATACATCAGTGGCTAAGGTCGCAATGCAACATCAGATCAATGCCAATCTGTTGCATAAATGGATTCGTCAGTCCAGATCAATGCCCCTGCATTAACACCCCCTCCATTCCACAGACTGACTTTCTTCCGGTCATGCTTCACCCGACTCCAGTCAAACAAGACGCACCTCCGCCACCTGTGCCGGAGAAGAATGCTGTCGCTCATATCAGGATTCCATTGCATAAGGAACAAAGTTCCGCAAGGGATCAGATGATCGAGATCGACTGGCCAGTGGAGTCAGTAACTGAATTACTGTTGCTGATCCAGGGTTTGACTCAATGATCCGTATTGATGAAATCTGGTTGTCTACCCAGCCCATGGACATGCGTGCGGGTATGGATACTGCCATGGCTAAGGTGTTGAGAGCCTTTGGCTCGATCAAACCGCATTGCGCTTACCTGTTCTGTAATAAACGTGGCCATCGCATGAAAGTGCTGGTGCATGATGGACGGGGATCTGGCTGTGTGCCCGGCGGCTGGAACAGGGAAAATTCCACTGGGCGCAGGTTCACCAGGGTGAAAGCATGGCGATCAGTCTGGAACAGTTACAGTCACTGATCCAGGGTTTGCCTTGACAGCGCATTGGTGGTGACGATGCTCTAAACCAGCTTGGTACATTCTGCTATTCTCCAAACGTTCTATTTCCTCTGCGTCATGACCTCAGGCATACTGCGGTCATTAAAATGCTGCCTGACTTAAGCCAACTGACCCATGAACAACTGCTGGAATTTACCAGACAGCTAGCGCTGCAGCATCAACAACTCGCAGAAGATAAACAACAATTAGATACCAAAGTTCAGCATCTTGAAGTATCAAATCAGCAATTGGATACCAAAGTTCAACATCTTGAAGCATGCAACCAACATCTCTCTGTTCTCACTCAAAAATACGAGCATGAACTTGCGCTATTTAAACAGTATAAATTCGGTAGTAAAAATGAACATCTCACCGCAAAACAAATCCACCTATGGGACGAAGCGGTTGAAGAAGATATTGCTGCGGTTGACCTGGAACTGGAACGACTGAATGCAGATAAAATGAATACAGCTGCGCAGAAAAGCGNNTACTTTCGCAAGAGGTCTAATCTATATTTTTTAGATTTAGCTATACAGAATTTATCATTCTGTATAGCATAGACTTTATACTCTATTAGTATCTAGAGTATAGTAAGAGTCAGACTGCTTAGCTAAAAGTTCAATAAACTGCGGAATTGCACTTGCACTTTGAACCGTACCGGGTTTGTCGGAGACTTTTTTATTTAAGTTAGGCCACCTGACCTAACGGGTTAATCTTATCATAGTACATTGCTTCAAACTCAAAAGGCGACTTGTAACCCAATGCACTGTGTACACGCTCTTTATTGAACCAATCTACCCAGTTGA
>DFCG01000160.1:3368-5915 GCA_002367455.1 Acinetobacter sp. UBA3060
ATTATCGTATGAATCACCAGTTGTACCGACTGACGCTCGTAAATTTGCTGCTTCTAGACGATTGGTATAGCGAATGGAAAGATATTGCACACCTCTATCGGAATGATGAATTACATTCTTTGGCATACCTCGATCATGCAAAGCTTGTTCTAATGCATCAAGCACCATATCTGTATTCATACGTGTTGATACTTTCCATCCAACAATTGCTCGTGAAAACACATCAATAATAAAGGCGGTATAGACCCAACCTGACTTGGTTTGAATATACGTAAAGTCACTGACCCACAGCTGATCTGGATGATCAGCACTAAAATTACGTTTCACTAAATCATTCGCTCGTTTTTGATCATCTCGGCTACGGGTGGTTTGTTTGTTCTTACCTCGCCAAACACCTTGTATACCTAGCTTTTTCATTAATCGAGCAACAGTACAGCGTGCAATAATATAGCCTTCACGTTTCAGTTTTTGCCAGACTTTACGTACACCATACCGACCTGAACTTTCCTTCCAAATTCGTTTAATCTCCTCAGCATGATGCAAGTCATGTAAATCTCGCTTTGCTCGATGTTCTGGATTTTCGCAGAGATCTAGAGTCCGGTAATAGGTTGAAGCTGCGATCGGTAAAATCCTACAAATCGCATCAACACCATATAAGTCTTTATTGTTATGGATGAAATCCACCATTATTTGTGTGGGCGGTCGAGCTCCGCCTGGGCGAAAAAAGCGGCTGCTTTACGTAGAATTTCATTNNCCACGGGATACCTGAACGATAGCGCTTCAACAAATAGTCGGTTATCTTTGGCCGTTACTCCAACAGTACCCATTCGTCCAGGTAACAGATCTTTAACCTGTTCCCACTGATCATCTTTTAATGCATAGCGTTTAGTCATGAAAAATTATGAGGACCGGTAATATTTTCTCAAGCTAATTGATGACACGCCCTAAGAATAAAAAAATATTTATAAAAATAGACGTCTTGCGTTAGTCAAAATTTAAAATTTAAACAGCCAAAAGCTACATATTATAAGGTTTTAGCCAATTCAAAAATTAGGTAAAACGATACTTTCGCAAGAGGTCTAATATTTAAATTAATGCTTATTCAGTATCTTTAAAATTTTAGATAGAGCATTTTTTTTATTTGAATAAGAAGGTATCAAAAAAGAATTATCAGGATTAAATTCTATCTTATTCTTAATATAAATTTTATTAGATAAGGCTTTTGATCTTCTTAAAACTTTTGGCTCTGTAGTATGACCAATGGAACTTCCACCCATCACCAACATTTGCCAAACAGTGAGATTATGATTTATATCCCATGAACTTATATCGCTCCAAGAGTTAGATTTCATAAGCTTACCTTGCAAAGTAACTGTCAACTTCTGATCGATAGGAAAATCCCAGCGGGTTTCAAAAATAAAACTTTTTGATTGTATAGATCGGGCTTGAATAAGTTGAGGAATCCAATCTTCAAGATCAATATCATTTATCCATCTGAATCGATCACTATCAATTTTTTTGGAATCTTTTGTATCAAGAATCCATTTAGCATAGAGATATTCATAGTTATTCTTTAATTCAATATCTTGATAAACCAACTTCAGTCTAAGTTTTTCAATAATCAGTAATTGAGCACCATGATTCGAGATTGAAATTGGCATATGAAAACTACACACATACCATTCTTCACTAGCACTTTTTATCGGATAAATTTGTTCTGTTAAAGTTCCAATCGTGAAGAATGGTTTAGATTTATAAAAATAAGTTTTCCATAATTGCATTACTGAAATTAAGAGAGCTAAAGATGCTATAAATAATTCTAAGGTCATGATATTTATAATTCAGTTAATTACTACAAAATAAATTGTGAATTAGTTTTTATCAACTAATAACCATAAAAAAGCCCCCTTTCGGAGGCTTCTTATTTAATACTTAGCTTTAAGCTTTAGACACTGCTGGTTCAATTGAACCAATCTTCTCAGATTCATTGTCATGCATGATTAACGCAACCGCAATTGCAGTAATCAGAACCGGTAAACCGACTGCCATAAAGTTGAAGTAAGCAGGCAGGTTCATACCAAGCAAACCACCAATCAGGATCGGCCCTACAATCGCGCCCATACGACCAATCGCAGAAGACCAGCCAATACCTGTCGAACGTACCGCAAGTGGGTAGAACTGTGCAACATAGCTATATAGCAACATTTGTGAACCAATCGACGCTGCACCCGCTAGGAATACCAAAATGTAAAGCAAGAACTGGTTAGATGCAAAGCCCATTGAGCTCATTACAATCGCACCCATCATGCCCAGAACCATCAGTACCGGTTTCAGGTGGAAACGATCCGCAAGAATACCACCACCCACAATACCTACAACCGCACCCACGTTCATCACCATCATGAACATCAGGCTGTTGTCCATCGAATAGCCCGCTGCCATCATCAACTTCGGCAACCAGCTGCTCAGTGCATACATGGTTAACAGACAAGTAAAGAACGCGACCCAGAACAGTAAAGTATTGACCGCACGACCACGACGGAACAA
>DFCG01000160.1:5939-6320 GCA_002367455.1 Acinetobacter sp. UBA3060
CACATTTTCCTGTGGCAAAGTAAGTACCGTGTTATCCGTTACTGTCAGATTTGGCGCCAGACGACGTACAATTTGGCGTGCTTCAGCCTGCTTGTTCTGCTTCACAATAAATGCCAGCGATTCAGGCAGGAATTTCCAGATTACCGGTAATAAAAATAATGGAATACCCGCGATAAAGAACATGATTTCCCAACCAAAACTTGGGGTAAACCATGAGCCCAATAATGCAGCCATTACACCACCAACGGCATAACCACTAAACATGGTGGTTACCAGGGTACTACGCATTTTTTGTGGAGCATATTCTGAAGTCAATGCCACCAGGTTTGGCATTACACCACCAATACCAAGACCGGCAAGGAAACGTAAAATACCGAATTC
>DFCG01000122.1:0-21675 GCA_002367455.1 Acinetobacter sp. UBA3060
CCGATCGCCAGACCGAAGAAATAAGCTGGCAGGCTATTGGAAACCATTTGGGTACTGACACCAAAATCTGCTGCCATGGCCGGTAAGGCCGAAAGATACATATCAATGGACAAAGGCCCGAGTGCACTTAAGGTCGCCAGCAACACAATCCAGGACATGGCATAAGGTTGTTGTACTATTTTATTTGATGTCATAAGCATGAAGATTTAAAGCGCTAATATGCAGACAAATTAACACAGTGCATAGTATGATTTAGCCTGAAATGAAGATTTATAAATATACTATTTTCATTAGCCTATTCAGATTCAGCTCTAAGACTGCAGTATAAAGGACGACCTTTGAAATCTTGGCTCACTCGTCTCAAGCAAACCACCTATAACACGACCTTGATGTATAACCTGCGCATGATGACGGCATTTGCAGGTACCGCCTTTGTTCCCTATTTTATGGGACAACAATTGATGACGATCCCATTGACTTTAGGCGTGGTCGCAGCCGGTTTAAGTGATATTGATGACCGCTTTTCGGTGCGGATTTTAAATCTGCTGTATACCTACATTGGCTTCTTTATTACCGCAGTGGGCGTATATCTGCTCTTTCCTTATCCCTTGCTGTTTGCCTTGGCCTTAATTGTGTCCTGTATTGCCCTGATTTTGCTGGGTTCACTAGGGCGACGCTATGCCACGATTTCTTACGGCTGTCTGGTGATTTCCGTTTATTCCATGCTCGGGGTAGAGCTGTTTGATGAATGGTATAAACAGGCTGGTTTATTGGTCATCGGCGCGATGTGGTACGGTCTGCTGTCGACCCTCAGTTTCCTGATTTTCCCTGCCCGGTTGGCGCAAGACAAGCTTGCCATTTCCTATTCTGCTCTCGGTGACTTTTTATATGCCAAGTCCAATCTGTTTGATGTGGACATGACCCCGAAAAGCTATCAGCAAAGCATGATTGAACTCTCGCTTGAAAATGGGAAACTGATTGCGATTTTTAATGAAATGAAAACTGCCCTTTTGACTCGCCTGAAAGGCGACCGTGGGCAAAAAGATACCCGTCGCAGTCTGCAATATTATTTTGTCGCGCAGGATATTCATGAACGTGCCGATTCAGCGCATATTGATTATCAGAAACTGACCAAGATTTTCCAGCATAGCGATATCCTGTTCCGCTTCCAGCGCATCATGTCAATTCAGGGCAAAGCCTGTAAGGACCTGAGTGAAAGTTTGCTGCTGCGCAAACCTTATGTGCATAACCAGCGCTTCAAGCATGCCTTTGATAACCTGAGACAGTCTCTGGATAAGTTACGTCAGGAGCAGCAGTATGATCAGGTCTGGATCAGTGCCCTATTTGCGCTGTTTCAAAACCTGAAATCGATTGATGCCCAGTTACGCAACCTGGAAACCGAGCAGAATATCAAGTCCGAGCGTTTCAAACATATCGAGAACCAGCTTAGAGATGATGACCTGAAAGGCTGGGATGACATCAAGATTCGGATTAAGCAGCATCTGACCCCAGAATCGGTGCTGTTCCGGCATGCCATTCGCCTGTCGATTGTGCTGCTGATCAGCTATATTTTTGTACAGGTCAGCAATATTGAATATGGTTACTGGATTTTATTGACCGCACTCTTTGTCAGCCAGCCCAACTTTAACGCCACCAAACGGCGTTTACGTCTGCGTATTATCGGTACGTTGGTCGGTATTATCCTCGGTTATGCCATTTTATATTTTGTGCCGTCCATCGAAGGACAATTATTGCTTCTGGTACTGAGTGGGATTCTGTTCTTTGAATTGCGCAGTAAACAGTATGCACAGGCCACCGCCTTTATCACGATTTTAGCCCTGATCAACTTCAACCTGGACGGTATAGGCTATGCCGCGGCCATCCCGCGTATGATCGACACCTTGATTGGCTGTGCGATTGCCTGGTTCGGCGTCAGCTTTATTTTTCCAGACTGGAAGTTCCGGCGTTTGCCGCGCAGTATCAAACGCAGCTTGCAGGCAGAAGCAGATTATTTGAGTGAAGTAATCGAGCAGTATAAATCGGGACGTAATAATGGCCTGAAATATCGGATTGTGCGCCGTGCGGCCCATAATACCGATGCCGAGGTGGCTTCACTGATTTCGACACTGGCCACTGAACCGGATATTGATCCGGTACAAAAATCACTAGCCTTTGAGTTCCTTTGTCTGAACCATACTTTTATCAGTTATATTGCCGCACTGGGCGCACACCGGGAAAAAATTGAAGATCAGGACATTCTGAATTTACTAGACAAAGCACTTGAGAACATTCGTGGTGCATTGCTAAGAGATGAAATGCCCGATTTAAGTGCGCAAAATATGATTGCCCATATTCGCCAGCGCCTGGCTCAAGATCAGGAGCAAGATCAGAAATCCCTGATCATTTTGCAGCAACTGTCTTTAATGTTCAGCATTTTAAAGCGGTTGAGCCAACTGAAACAAAGTTTGAGCCATGAGCGTGATGAACAGGCAACTGAATTAGGTTCATTATAATTTGGCTGATTTTGGAACAATATACTCACTGAATTGGTACAATTAGTGCTAAACTTTTTACAGTTTAAAATCTGCTAATTTCATTATGACCGCGAAAAATTTATACGCTTATACCCTACAGCCTGTGAACTATGAAATTTCAGAAGCCGAGCAGCGTCATGCTCAGCTGGTGATCTGGCGTAGTACCAATAAAATTGGCATGAAAGCATGGCTGATCATGGGTGCTGTTGTTGCACTTTCTATTCTGGGCATTCTGCTCCTGAAGAACTATTCTACCGTGTTCTGCTGGGTGGCCATTGTCTGTGTGGTGTTGTATTACCTGATCCGTACCTTTGGTCTGGAATGGTATGTTAAACGCAAGATGAATGAATTTCCGGTACAGGAAATCAAAGGTGTTCGCCTGGGCGTGCAACCGCATGGTATCGTGATGCGCCAGAAAATGGGCATGCAGGAAGGTGTTGGCGCGATTAGCTGGAAAGACATCTATGAATGGTACAACACACCAGAATTCATGTTGGTCAATTTCAAAGTAAAAGGCCAGCAAGGCGCCTATATCCTGCCGAAACGTCTGGACAGCAAAAACTTCTCTTTCGCTACGATTCGCAAGCATCTGGAAGCAGAAGTCGGCGCAGCAAAACAAATCTAAACTGTTCTTTCTTCAGTGAAAAACCTCCTGCCCCNNAAACTTCAGTTATAATTTTGCCACTTTTATAGATCTCACCCTTAATCTGACGACCATGTTTAAAAAGACATTTTTCCAAATCCACTGGTTTCTGGGGATTACAGCAGGTTTAATCCTCTCGATAATGGGGGTCACTGGCGCAATCTATTCCTATGAACAACAAATATTAAAATGGATGAATAGCGACAGTTATACGGTTCAGGTTCAGCAACGTGACAAACTCACGCCTGCCGAGCTGTATCAGCACTTTAACCGTACTGCGCCTGACATGAAGATCAACAGTATTACCGTGGCACAAGATCCGAGTGCTTCGAGTACTGTGAATGTTGCCAAAGAAGGCGCACGGCGTGGTCAGAACATCATGATCAACCCGTATACTGCGGAAGTCTTGCCAGAGATTAAGGGTCGGGAATTTTTCCAGTTTGTTCAGCAACTGCATCGTAATTTGACGGTTGGTCCGGTGGGTAAGCAGATTACCGGTGCCTGTACCCTGATGCTGATCTTTTTTGTCTTGTCAGGTCTGTACCTGCGCTGGCCGAAACGTCATTCGATCAAGCAATGGTTCTTTGTAAAACCTCAACTGAAAGGCCGTAATTTTATCTGGGATCTGCACGCTGTTGTGGGAACCTGGGTGGTGATTTTCTACCTGATTCTGGCCTGTACCGGTCTGTACTGGTCTTATGACTGGTGGCGCAACGGCATGTTTAAGGTGCTGGGTGTAGAGCGTCCGCAACCGGAAATGCAGGCCAATGCCGGCAATAACCGTGGTGAAGGACGTCCAAGCGGTGAACGAGGTCTACGTGCCGAAGGTGAAGCACGAGGCGAAGGCCGCCAAGGTGGCGAACGCGGTGCTCGTGGTGAAGGCCGCGAAGGTCTCAGCCCTGAAGCCACTGTCCGTGCATTGGACCATAGCTGGATTGGCTTTAACACTGAATTTTCAGATAAGTATTCTACTGTAACGTTTAACCTTCCGAAAAAACCGGATGGTGAAATGCAACTGAGCTTTGTCGATCCAATCGTTCAGCATGAACGTGCACGAAACAGTGCCACTTATAATTACCAGACAGCTGAATTTACCAAAGTTGAGCTGTATGAAGATAAAAAGCTCAATGAAAAGATCATGAGCAGCATGTTACCGGTGCATCGTGGCAGCTTCTTCGGCCCGATCTACCAGTTCTTTGCCATGGTCGCAGCCTTGTTGATGCCGTTGTTCTTTGTGACCGGCTGGATGCTCTATCTGAAACGTCGCAAACAGAAACGCTTAACGCTGGCAGCACGTCAGGGTGCGACTTTAGTAAACCTAGATGAAAATTCCAAACCGTGGCTCATCGCGTATGCGTCACAAACAGGGGTTTCTGAGCAGCTGGCTTGGCGTACAGCAACTGCCCTGCAGGAAGCGCGTCAACCGGTAACCGTCAAGCCGGTACAACAGCTGACGCTTGCCGATTTACAGCAAACTGAACAGGTATTATTTGTTGCCAGTACCTATGGCACGGGCGAAGCACCGGATCTGGCTTCTTCTTTTGAGAAAAAAATCCTGTCTGCTCAAGCTGATCTCAGTCATTTAAGTTATGCTGTATTGGCCTTAGGTTCTCAGGAATATCCAGACAGCTATTGCAGTTTTGGTCACCGTATTGATCAGTGGTTAAAACAGAATGGTGCCCAGCAGCTATTCAATACAATTGAAGTCGACAATGCCAATAACGAGCATATCCAGCAATGGAATACTGCACTGGCACAAGTCACTCGACTTGAGCTACAAGCGATGAGTATCGATAAGACCTTTGATCACTGGAGTTTGAGTAAACGTGAAGTCCTCAATCCGGGTAGTCTGGGTGCGCCTGCCTTCAATATCGAACTGACCCCTGAGCATGAAGCCGTCTGGCAAGCAGGTGATATTGCCGAGATTCAGCCAGGAAATAGCCCAGAACGTATTCATGCATTTATGCAAAAGCACCAGATAGCAGCGGGTACACAAGTACCTTCTATGCAACAGAATATTGAACAGGCACTCTGGGATCGTGATCTGACTCAGGCTGAACCTTTTGATTCTCTGGATCAGCTCCTCACGCAATTACCGGTTTTGGCAACACGTGAATACTCCATTGCCAGTATTCCAAGCCAGCAGGTTTTACGTCTGGTGGTACGTCAGCAAACCGATGCTAGTGGTAATCTGGGATTGGGTTCAGGCTGGCTGACCCAGCATGCGGCTCTCAATGCGCCCATTGCACTGCGTATTCGCAGCAATGAATCTTTCCACCTGATTGATGACAACCGCCCGATTATCTGTATTGGTAATGGTACCGGCATTGCCGGACTATTAAGTCTGCTCAGTGCGCGTAACCGTCAGGACTATAGCCAGAACTGGCTGATCTTCGGTGAACGTCAGCGTGAACACGACTTCTTCTTTGAAGAAACCATTCAGGCCTGGCTGCAAATGGGAACCCTGAAACGTCTCGATCTTGCATTCTCGCGCGACCAGCAGGAAAAAGTTTATGTACACCATAAACTGCGTGAACAGGCTGAAGAACTAAAAGCCTGGATTGCACAAGGTGCGGTGATTTATGTCTGTGGTAGCATCAATGGCATGGCCAGCGATGTGGATCAGGCCCTGATTGAGATTCTCGGTGAAACGATGTTAGATCAATTACGTCTGGATGGACGTTATCGCCGTGATGTATATTAAGATAACCTGATATGCTAAAAACCGGGCTCAATGGCCCGGTTTTTATTGAAGATGCAAAAGCAATAATAAGAATATGAATAAGAAAAAAGGAACCCTGGATGCTCAATCAACTTAAACGAAGTCTTAGCCTGATCTCTGGCTTGATCCTATGTATCAATAGCGTCTGGTTACTGAGCCAAGGTCAGAGGCATTTTGCTATTGCCCTGTCGATCTTCATTGGGGTGGCACTCATCCTGTACGCCTTATTTTTTTCATCTA
This sequence comes from Acinetobacter sp. UBA3060, assembly GCA_002367455.1. Classification (GTDB taxonomy): domain Bacteria; phylum Pseudomonadota; class Gammaproteobacteria; order Pseudomonadales; family Moraxellaceae; genus Acinetobacter. The sequence goes on from DFCG01000122.1 coordinate 6,140, forward strand.
TTCAGCGCTGGAAACAGAATTCCCGATTCAGAACCTTGTTCTGGAACAGTCTCTGGGGCGGATTTTTATTCTGGATAATCAGTGTCGCGGCTTTCTTTGTTTATATCCAGATGTCAATCAACCCGAATATTCCGGCACGACCTGCTGCAGCGATTTTAGTATTAGGCAGTGGCATTAATCAGGGTCAGCCCTCACCCATCTTAAAAAATCGTCTGGATACCGCAGCAAAATATGCAGAACGATATCCAAATACTTTAATCATTATGACCGGTGGACGAAATTTCCGGGAGAGACAGAGCGAAGCTGAAGTCATGCAAAGTTATATCTACACGAACTATCCGCAGCTCAAAAACCCCATTAGCTTAGAAGATCAAAGCAGAAGTACCCAACAGAACCTGCAATATTCTCAGGCAATCCTAAAACAGCAACATATTGATCGAAATGAGCCCATTGCGATTGTCACTAGCGATTTTCATAGCCCTCGTGCCCGTGCCATTGCCAGACATCAGGGTTATCAACAAGTCATCAGTCTGAGTGCCAGCACACCCCAGAATGTTCGCTATAATTCCTGGTTACGCGAATATTTTGCTTTGATAAGTGGCTGGCTACTGAATGAATATTCATTGTTCCAATAAACAAGCTGTTTTAAAAACAATAAATTTAATTTAAACGGATCTGCCTAGGCAAAGGCATATCCGGATTTTTAAACAGTTCCGGCTTTTGTACATAGATCTGATACAGATAATTTTTAATATCAAGTAATAATTTTTCCGGTGCCACCAGAATATTCTGCCCTTCCGGGGTCAGGTCAAGCGAAACAATGGTACTTTCCTGACGTAAAAAGGGAATGACTTTCTCTACAAAATCCTTGAGACCAATTTCCTGAATCTCGTAATTTTCCCAATTGTCTTTAATCAACAGTCGAGCCAGACCTTTACTTTGCCAACAGGCAAATGCGCGTTGTCCGGTCGGCGTGGCACATAAGGCCCACCCATCCTGATAGAGTGCAAAAATGCCAGCATTAGCAACAATGGCTTCAATATATTGCTTATAAAGCTGTTGAGGATCGAAAGCAGTTTTTTGGGATTTGGTCGCGGCTTTGCGCTGATAGGGATTTCTCATGGTCGTGAAATCTTAATATTATTATAATACAATCAGATTCTAAGGAATAAATAGAGTTGAAGCAAGAAGATATGGTGGGCGCTGACGGGATCGAACCGCCGACATTCTGCTTGTAAGGCAGACGCTCTACCAACTGAGCTAAGCGCCCTGAGAAAACAACAACGTTGTTTTAAATGACGCAAGACCAACAAGGAATGTAGTCTTGGTATCTTGAAAACTCAGATCTCAGGAATCCAAGCTTTTCATCTTAAGATGGCGCAGCGGACGGGGCTCGAACCCGCGACCCCCGGCGTGACAGGCCGGTATTCTAACCAACTGAACTACCGCTGCATCGTAAGAATCTGGTGGGCGCTGACGGGATCGAACCGCCGACATTCTGCTTGTAAGGCAGACGCTCTACCAACTGAGCTAAGCGCCCTGATAAAGAGTGTCAATCTTTAGTTTATTAAATTCAGGCTCAGGGACCTCAATTTAATTTCTTTTGAAATGGCGCAGCGGACGGGGCTCGAACCCGCGACCCCCGGCGTGACAGGCCGGTATTCTAACCAACTGAACTACCGCTGCATCGCAAAAGAATCTGGTGGGCGCTGACGGGATCGAACCGCCGACATTCTGCTTGTAAGGCAGACGCTCTACCAACTGAGCTAAGCGCCCTCAAAAGGTCTATCGTATAAATGGCGCAGCGGACGGGGCTCGAACCCGCGACCCTCGGCGTGACAGGCCGATATTCTAACCAACTGAACTACCGCTGCATTTACACAATGTCGCTATTGTGGCAAACGAAAATCAAGATCTTAAAGTGGCGCAGCGGACGGGGCTCGAACCCGCGACCCCCGGCGTGACAGGCCGGTATTCTAACCAACTGAACTACCGCTGCAACTATAAGGCCTCAACATGAAAGAGCTTGGTGGGCGCTGACGGGATCGAACCGCCGACATTCTGCTTGTAAGGCAGACGCTCTACCAACTGAGCTAAGCGCCCTTTCTAAACGTCTATCATCGTTTGATGGGTGCATTATAGAGAATCTGCACAGCCTGTCAAACGCTTTTCGGAATGTTTTCCACTTTTTAGGTGTGAGTGATTAAAAAATAGGTTGTTTGTTAAAAAAAACAACACTTTTTGTTTATTTTTTAAGTCTCTACCGAAATTTTTTAATTTTCAGAATGAAAATAGAAGCGAAATTTTGTGTTTTACCCTGCCAGGTTTCAGTCTAACCATACGATGTATTGCAATTCTGATTAAGGATTATACAAAGCTTTAAAATACTCGACGTTGTGTTCATGTAATCTTGCAACTGTCATTTATTTTTATTCAGAAAATGCCAGTAAATCTAAGCTTCAAATAATCATTTAACCCATTTCATGCGATAAAAATACGATCTGGATCAGATTACTCAATCTTTTCTGCTGTCTCCAACAAGCAGATTCAGTTCATAAAAACAAAATCATTTTCACATGATCTTAAAATCTAACTTTTAATCGCTTTTCGAAACATTTAGTTTTTCCAGATCTAATGCTTGTTCTGAAATATAGACCAGTGCATCTTCACTAATCAGGTCAAATAACTCAGCGACCTCCGGATTACGCATACGGATACAGCCGTGCGACAGCGGCTCTCCCATCTTTTCAGTTTCTGGTGTGCCATGAATATAGATATAACGCTGATAGGTATCGCAGCCCTCGCCTTGATTAAAACCTGTCTCAAGGCCACTCAACCATAAAATGCGTGTCAGAATCCAGTCACGCTGCGGAAATTCCGCTGCCAATTGGGGATTATAAATTTCACCCGTCGCCTGACGTGCGACAAATACACTATTTAAGGGAGCATTCTGACCAAACTTTTCAGCGACTTTGTGCCAGCCACGAGGAGTCTTGCCACTATTTTCAGTTTCACCAATGCCATTTTTGCCACTGGAAATCAGATATTGCTTGTTTAGACGGGGCAGATACAGTTTTTGTTGGGCAAGATCAATTAGGATGTCGGCTTGATCCAGATGCAAGGTATTCATGACTTGTTATTCTCAGACTCTATTTTATTTGGCTCTATAGGGTTTAATTTGCTATCTACAGATTGCGGAGTTTGTATATCTGTCTTTTCTGGGTCGACTGTATTTTGCTGAATAATGATCTGATTCGGTTCAGGGCGTCGCCATAACCAGATCGCGACGATCAGCATCGTAATATTGGTAAAGGCTTTTACGGCCAAGGGTGCAGTAGTAAACAGCATGATGATCCCGCTGATCAGCATCATGATACTGGCCAGCCATTTGGCCTTACGCGGTACAGTACCGTGGGCACGCCAATCTCTTAAGGTCGGACCATATTTGGGATGATTCAATAACCAGTCATCCATTTGTGGCCAGCCTTTGGATGAGGCCCAGGCGGCCAGAATCAAAAAGACCGTTGTTGGCATACCCGGCAGGATTGCACCGATAAAGCCCAGGATCACAAACAGCACCACCAGACTTCGCCAAAACAACACTTTCATACATCAACCCTAACCGCAGAATTCAGGTAGTATAAAGCGTTTTCCTATACTGTCCGTTGTATTTCTGCACTTTTCACAGGTTGTACTATGCCCTTTTCCAGTTTAAACCAAAATCTTGTAGAGGCATGGCAACGTTATCAACATCCTCTGGTGCGTCAACTGGCATTCGCTGTCGGCAGTCCGAATATCCTGTCCGGCATTCCGGATGAACTTGAGCTTATACATCACTTTGAACTGCATGACAGCCAGACCTGGCAGCACTATCTGAGCCGTTACCATCCACGTTTAGAGTTTCTTGATCAGCACCCAGAAGAATTAATTGAATTTGTGCAGCAACTGAAAAGCACACGTTTGGGGCTGCGTTTTGAAATGCTGGTCTGGTTCTGGTTGCTCGATGATGCTTACCATCCCTATCGGCTGCTTGGTCATAGTCTGCAGAAAATTGAGGGTGCAAAGACCTTGGGCGAGCTGGATTTTCTGCTATTAAATACCGATACAGGACAGATTGAACATTGGGAAGTGGCATTGAAGTATTATCTGGCCGAAGCCGATTTTAGTCTGCCGCATTGGTATGGCCTGAACCGCACCGATACTTTAATCAGAAAAATGAAACATTTCACACAAAAACAATTCCAGTTTGATGAGGCTTTGCAGCATCCCATTCAAAAACGGTATTGCGTCCTGAAGGGACAGCTGTATTTGCCTACACATCATGCCGATCAGCCAATTCCCTCATGGATTAATATAGAACGGCGTCTGGGTTTATGGGGACAGTATATTCCTGCTGCACAGCACGGTTTTTATCGTCTGCAACGACATGAATGGATTTATCCGCAAGCCCGGCCGAGCAGTTCAGCTGCGATCTGGTGGACGGATGGACTTTATAAAAAACTCGATAGCAATGACTTTTATATGTATCGCAATCCGGTGCTGATCCAGCATCCATCGCATAAGCCCCTATAAAGCATTACATTTATTAACCGAAGCACTATGAAAACCACATATTTTTTAGAGCGTATATTTTCTACTCTAAGTCCCACATCATAATAATTTTATTATTGATTATACGGAGATGATGATGAAAAAAATTCTTGCTGCTTCATTAATGATGGCTTTTGTATTGACTGGCTGTAACACCGTAAAAGGCATGGGCAAAGATGTGTCTAAAGCTGGTGATGCGGTAACCAATACTGCTGAAAAAACCTCTGACGAAATCCGTCAAAACTAGTTTTTTCCTAAACGCTCACAGAACCCTATCCCAGATAGGGTTTTTTTATATCAGTCGTTCACATTCAAGCCTATATTCGCCTATTATAGAGCCGAAAAAATTATCGACTGTTGAATACCGTATGAGCTCTTCCGCTACCCTCGATTTAAGCCTGCAACTATTACGTCAGCCTTCTGTCACACCGATTGATCATGACTGCCAGAACATCATGGCTGAACGTTTAAAGAAGATTGGTTTCAATATTGAATCCATGCGCTTTGAAGATGTAGATAATATCTGGGCACGCAAAGGCACAGAAGGTCCGGTCTTCTGTTTCGCTGGCCATACCGATGTCGTGCCAACAGGGAATCTGGATGCCTGGAACTCAGATCCTTTCTTACCTGAAATCCGTGAAGGCAAACTTTATGGTCGTGGCAGTGCCGATATGAAGACGGCTTTGGCAGCCATGGTAGTCGCAACAGAACGTTTTGTTGAAAAATATCCGAATCACAAAGGTTCGATTGCCTACCTGATTACTTCAGATGAAGAAGGTCCATCGATTAACGGCACGGTGAAAGTGATTGAAACACTGGAAGCGCGTAATGAGAAAATTACCTGGTGTCTGGTCGGTGAACCGTCAAGTACTAATAAACTGGGCGATATAGTCAAAAATGGCCGTCGTGGTTCATTAAATGCCAACCTTACAGTCAAAGGCAAACAGGGTCATGTGGCTTATCCGCATCTGGCCGTGAATCCGATTCATACCGCTTCTAAAGCCATTGCTGAACTGTGCGACACAGTCTGGGATCATGGCAACGAATATTTCCCGGCGACGACTTTCCAGATTTCCAATATCAATTCGGGTACAGGCGCAACCAATGTTGTTCCCGGCACCATGAACCTATTGTGCAACTGGCGTTATTCAACTGAAGTGACCGCCGAAGAACTCAAAGTACGTACTTTAGAAATTCTGGATCGTCATGGTGTGGACTATGACATTTCTTGGACTTTATCTGGCCTGCCTTTCCTGACGCCAGTTGGTGAACTAGTAAATGCAGCTAAAACCGCCATTCTGAATGTGACGGGGACTGAAACTGAACTATCGACTTCGGGCGGTACCTCAGATGGCCGCTTTATTGCCCCTACCGGCGCACAGGTACTGGAACTTGGCGTATTGAATGCCACGATTCATCAGATCAATGAACATGTCGATATTGCAGACCTAGAGCCACTGGCTGAAATTTATGAGCAGATCTTGGTCAACTTACTTGGGAATTAAATAAATAGATGACGTAATAAAAAAGGAACTCCATGAAGTTCCTTTTTTATATTTTATAGTTTGAATTACGGCCCGATTGCAGCCTGAATATTCGTCATATTCGGAATATGGAACAGCTGTTCGTTCATGCGCACATATTGAAAGATGGCAGGATCATTCACCGGCTGATCGACATCGACCACTTCAGAAATACGGATCCGGATGGTTTTCGGCATTTCATTGCACATCAAGGCAAAGCGCTGAGTGATTTCATCACCCTCAATCACCAATGCCACCCCATTTTGACGTGAAGGATCATTCACTGCATAGACCGGCAATTGGGCTTCATGCCACTCCACTATCTTAACCTGGGTATTACTATCCAGTGCTGACAGGACAATGTTTTGTGGCAATAACATCGGATCTTTGCCATGACAATCAATAATATAGGCATCAATAAATCCGGTCGATACCGTAATCAGATGCTGAAGTTCCTGCTGGCTAATCTGATCAGCCATTTTATTGCTCGAATTGGTCTGACTCATATATTACCTCTGTTTTTCAGCAATCAGTTGCTGGATATTGGCCAACAGTTCCGCTTCCTGGAACGGTTTACCCATATAGTGCGTTACGCCCAAGCTGAATGCACGTTCACGATGCTTCTCACCGGTACGTGAGGTAATCATGATAATCGGCAAGTCACGGTGAATATCATGGTGACGAACCAGATTGGTCACTTCGAAACCGTCCATGCGCGGCATTTCGATATCCAGCAACATCAGATCCGGTCTGACGTTTTCAAGCTGCTCGATCGCATCTACGCCATCTTTGGCAGTGACAATATCATAGCCTTGACGTTCAAGCAGACGCGACGTCACTTTACGTACAGTCACCGAGTCATCGACAATCATCACCAGACGACGTGCATTTGAATTACGCGAACCATCACGCTGATCATTCAGCTGTTTGACACGCTGTGTCGCCTGAATCTGGCGGGCAACATTCTGTCCATCGAGAATCAGACAGACCTGACCATCACCNNCTGATCGACCAGCAAGGCAATGGTTTGACCACTATTACCTTTAATCAACAGCACCGGCAATGAATGACCAACATTATTCAGACGTGGAATCGGCTGGTTGCCAACAAACTCAGACAGATAACGCAGCTTATAGTTTGCGCCATCGATCTTGAAATAGTCATCTTTACTGTTGAAATAGCTTTCCAATGTGGTCGGTGCAATACGCACAATTCGGTCAATCTGCGCCAGAGAAATCGCATATTGCTGATCGCCCACTTTCACCATCAAGGCATCGCTGACCGCTACGGTCGTCGGTACGCGAATCGTAAAGACCGTACCCTTGCCCAGTTCCGAGCTCACTGACACATGGCCGCCCAGTGATTTGATCTCGCTTTGTACCACATCCAGACCGACACCACGACCAGAAATCTGGGTCACTGCTTTCGCGGTACTGAAACCAGGATGGAAGATAAATTGCAGGATTTCTTCCTGATCAATGACTTGATCCGCTTTGATTAGATCCAGACTCAGCGCTTTTTCACGAATCTTCTCCGCATCAATCCCCTTACCATCATCACTAAAGGATACAATTACATCGGTTCCCTGGCGGCTGATGTTCAAGACAATCGAACCCACTTCCGGCTTGTTCAGTGCGATACGATCTGCCGTATCTTCCAGGCCATGGTCAATCGCATTACGCAGCATATGCTCAAATGGTGTGACCAGACGCTCGAGAATATTACGATCCAGTTCACCTTCGGTATTCTGTACGATCAGTTCTGCAGGACGGTTCAAGGTGGTCGAGGTTTGACGCACAATACGCTGTAAACGCGGCAACATCCGGTCAAACGGAACCAGACGGGTACGCATCAGGCTTTCCTGAATCTCGGCCTGAATACGGGATTGTTGCAATAACAGACCTTCAGTTTCGCGAATCTTGTCGGCCAGTGTACTCTTGAAGTCGACCAAATCTGATGCAGATTCTGCCAGTGATTTAGACAGCTGGTTGAGCGACGAATACTGGTCCATTTCCAGCGGGTCAAAGTCAGCATAGCGCGAGTTCTCTGAACCGTGTTTGGCAATAATCTGTGATTCCAGCTCGCCTTCCATTCGACGTAACTGATCGGCAAGACGTTTGATCGCCAATTCCATCTCGTTCAGGGTATTGCCTAGCTGACCCAGGTCCATCTCGATACGCGAACGGTTAATCGAGTTCTCACCGGACAGGTCAATCATCTTCTCGACCAGATCAGCAGAGATACGGATCATCTCGTTATTACTATCGCTGGTACCGCTATTCGCCCATTCACCCATCATCTGTGGCGGTTCAGTACCATCACCTTCAACAAAGCCGAAGTCGGTGCTGACTACAAGATTATCTGTTTTCGCCAGACGCTCAGGCAACTGTGCAGTAACGTCCACATAAGCAATCTTTTTCAGACTACTGTGCAGCGGCTCAAAACCGCTATAGTCGCGTTGGAAAATCGCCTGTCTCAACCAGACCAGCGTTTTCTGCAGTAAGCCATCATAGGCATTTGAGTTAAATTGATAGACCGCAAACTGTTCGAAAGTCGTTTCCAGCTCATAGGCAATACTGGCCACTTCTTCAACATCTACCATACGTGCACCACCCTTGATACTGTGGGCAGCACGCTGTAATTGCAGCAATAAACTACGGTCACTACGCTGATCAAACCATTGATTGAGGAGCTTCTCGGCATTCGCCAGAATCTCTTCGGATTCTTCAAGGAAAGATTCTTCAACAATCGATTTCAGCTCGTCTTCTTCAGAACGTTCTACTGGTGTGTCTTCAATAGGCTTAGGAGATTCCAAGATTTCCAGTAATTCTTCAGCTTCAGCCAGATCAGTCGCAGGCTGTTGAGTCGCTGTGGATTCTTCAAGTTGCGGCTCAGAAATTGATGTCGCTTCGACCTCTGCAACTTCAACTACAGCGCCCATGCTTTGAACAGCAGCAACAGCTTGTCCAAACACCAGCGCCTGAATATTTTGCAAAATCGCAATCGCTTCTGGTGCAGGATAATCAATACCGTCTTCCCGAATCGATTGAATACGATCGGAAACGTTGTCCTGTACTAGGCGAATAATTTGGATTAAAGCAGGTGTCACGGCAATTTGCTGACGGATCACCCGCTCATAAATACTTTCCAGCTCATGCGCAATCAAACCGATATGCGAAGCTGCAATCATGTTTGCACCACCTTTTAAGGTATGCAAATGACGCATCAGATTGTTCAGTGAAGTCGTATCATCCTGTTTTTTGCTCCAGGTATTCAGATCTTCATCAATGCCTGCGAGCAATTCATCCGCTTCTTCCAGGAAGATACTTAATAATTCTTCATCAAAATCACGGTTGGTTTCAGTACTTTGCTGCTGCTGACGATCTGCAGCGATGCGTTGACTCAAACCAGCAAAATCGACACTGCCAGGCGCGACAGTTTCAGCCACTTGTGTGGCCTCTGAGCTTAGCTCAATATTCTGATTACTAGTATCTTCAGCAAATATCTCGAGATCCTGCTGCACAAATGCAGACAGTTCACTGAGTATTTTTTGAATCTCATCATTCAGAATGACGCGCTGTCCTGCGGCCANNGCATAATCGCTGTTTAGCAGCACTGGCTTTTCAAGTAGCGCATCATAAGCCGATTTCAGATCGGCAGTGAATTCATGAATTCCTTGGGCTGCCCGGCTTTCTGTATGTGCCAGCAATTCTGCAGCCTGCTGGCTGAGTGCCTGAATATATTCCGGATAATCGACTTGGGCGCGTTTATCAAATTCAAACTCGGCATCCAATAACAGATCAATATCCAGCTCAACCAGTTTGGACACCAAGCCTTGCGTCTGAATACTATTGGTTTCAGTAACTGCAAAGCCATAATCATTCCAGACACGCTCAAAGGTGGCATATACCGCATCCAGTTTTGCAGTGTTGCCCTGACGTAGCAAATGCAGATAGTCACTGACAAACTCGGCATACTGAATCAGTAAAGCAGTTTCTTTTGAGGTTGAGACAATTTCATCTTGCAGCAGGGTTTTGAACAGATGCTCTACTTTAGAGCTGGCCTCAAAAATCTGGTCAATCTGCGCCATGGATGAACTGCCGCGCAAGGTATGAATCGCACGAATTAGCGCATTATAATCTTGTGATTTTTCATCTTCAGTGCGAAGGAAGGTGGCAATCGTTTCCAGATGCTCTTCTGCTTCTTCAATAAAGATCGCCACAGTTTCTTCGATATCACTGCGAACCGGTACTTCTACTGGCGCTACTGTTAGCTCAGCTTCACTTGGCTCATTGTCTGCAAGCTCAAGACCTGTCATCTGACCTTCAGCAGTCAAATGAACTGCCAATGCCAGTAATTCTTCCAATGCAGGCTCAGGCGAAATTTGTTGTTGTAATTGTTGTCCCAAGAGCACCATTGGACGCAGGTCGAGATCCAATTGCTGTACATGTTTGAATTTTGGATATAAAGCATATTGATAGACATTCAGTACCGCTTGGGCAAATTTTTGCACCGTCGGTGTTAGCTGAATCGAACCGGACAAAACCCGGTTTAAGGTATCTTCAACCGCCCAGGCCATTTCCCCTGCCGATTTTGCCCCGACCATGCGGCCTGAACCTTTCAGGGTGTGAAAATGGCGGCGAATGGTTTTCAGATTTTCTTGATGATCTGGATTGCTCAACCATTCTGGAAATAAAGCATTTAACTCAACGAAGATCTCTTCGATTTCCTCAACAAAAATTTCAAGAATTTCTGCATCTTGGTCAAGATAACTATCTTCAGGAAGCGTTGTCGTTTCAACTAAATTTTTTAATATTTCTTTCATAGCTCATGCTTCTTACGTTATGCCGCCAAGAAGGGCGCTCAAACTTAATTGTGACCGTCACGCGATACCTAACGTATGAAGTTAAGTACATCTTGTCGAGGCTTTATCTGTATTTTCTGAATGTGTCTCAACCGCGGTCAAGACACATTTCCCCATCATGTCTGACTTTATTCTGGTAGTTTAAAGTCAGATACAGATTCACGTAATGCATCGGCCATGTTTGCCAGTTCAGATACTGAACGTGCTGTATCGAAGGTTGCACTGGTGGTTTGCGAGGTAATTTCCTGTACGACATTCATCGTGGTCGCAATATGACCTGCAGATGCTGACTGCAGTTTCGCAGCATCAGAAATGTTCGCAATCAGTTTCGCCAGGTTATTCGATACCGTTTGAATCTCATCTAGTGCTACACCGGCATCTTTAGACAAGTTCGCACCACGTACAACTTCCGATGTAGTTTGTTCCATCGAAATAACGGCTTCGTTCGTATCCGTTTGAATGGTTTTTACCAGGCCTTCAATCTGCTTGGTTGCAGAAGCTGAACGTTCCGCAAGACGCTGTACTTCATCGGCTACGACCGCGAAACCACGACCCGCTTCACCGGCCATCGATGCCTGAATCGCTGCGTTTAATGCCAGGATGTTCGTCTGGTCAGCAATATCGTTAATTAAGGCAACGATGTTACCAATTTCCTGAGAAGATTCACCCAAACGCTTAATACGTTTTGAAGTTTCCTGAATCTGTTCACGAATCGTGTCCATACCCTCAATCGAGCGATGTACGACATCCGCACCGTTTGCAGCAATTTGTACTGAACGCTCTGCTACCACCGCTGATTCATCGGCGTTGGCAGATACCTGGTCAATCGACAATGCCATTTCGTTAATCGCTGCAGAAGCACCGGCAATTTCTTGTGCCTGATGTTCAGATGCTTCAGCTAACTGGTTGGTAATGCTTTGTGTAGTTGCAGTATATTGCGCAACTTCTTGAGAAGTTTCAGTAATACGCGATACCAGGTCACGTAACTGGTCGATCGCAAAGTTAATCGAGTCGGCAATCGCACCGGTAAAGTCTTCAGATACGGTTGCATATGAACGCAAGTCACCATCTGCAAGATCGGCGATCTCATCCAGTAAACGTAAAATCGCATTCTGGTTACGGTCATATTCTTCTTGTAAACGGCCTACACGCTGTTTATCCGACAAGCCACGCAGAGAAAGTAACTTGAATACACACAACAAGAAACCGACTAATAATGCGATCANNGCCTGACGAACTTTTACGATCTGTGTAGAGTTTTTCAGAATAATCGCTGATGCAGATTCCAGTACGTCATCATATTCAGCCTTGATGCCTTCCAGAGATTCACGCAGGGTTGGATCAGCAATACGCTGTACACCCAGTTCAGCAGAACCATTTAACTGTGCATTCAGATAAGAACCAAAAGTTTCGGTATCGGCACTGAAGTCATCCGCTGATTCACGTGAACCATCGTTACCTGTCAGTACCAAACTGATTGAACGTAAGATACGTTCTGCAATGAATACCTGGTTTTTGGCAATAACCACCTGGTTCGATGGCATATCTTGACGTGCCATCTGGTCGACCATCAAGTTATATTCCGCCTGAATCCCCGGAATCGCTTCACCAATCGCGATGTTGGTATCGTATAACTGGTTAATAATCTTTTGTTGCGAGGTAATCAGATCAATACTGCTCGACACTTCTGTCCACTGTTTATCAACAGCTTGCAACGCATCATTGTTAGAGTGAATACTTTTAACTGTCTCAAGGTTTTCAGCAAAAGCTTTTTGCGAGTCAGTCAGGTTCTTCATGGCCTCAGGGGTACCCGAAGCTGTCGCTTCAGTCGCTTGGCGCGAAATCGTTTGCGAGAGGAGACGCAAATCACCCAGACTTTGAGTGAGNNTTAGCTAAAAAAGCATTACCGCCTTTGCGGCCAGTGCTCTCACCTGTATTTTTCTTTTTAAGTTTAAAGCCCATGCAGCCTCTCCCCGGTTGACGCCTTGCTTAGTTTCGAGCGCGACATTTAATTTATAAATTTTATAGATGCGTTCATAAATTTTGGATTTTGCAACAGACGACTGAATAAAAACACATGCCACTGCTGGTTGTGCTGATGGAAAAACCCCTGACAATATTCTTGTAAGTTTTTATCCAATTCAGATTTCTTCGAAAAGAAACTTTTCTTATTGAAATGTTGTATACCCAAAACTTGATCTACGACCAAACCCACATACTGGTCATTATGGTTGATGCATAATACTTTTTGAGTCGGTGAAAATTGACTGCTCTGCCCTGATACGTACTGCGTTAAATCAGAAACCGATAACAGTCTTCCCCGGATATTCGCCAGACCCAACACCCATGCTTGCGTCTTGGGTACCGGCGTATATTCTGGGGGATAAATCACTTCTGACACTTCCCCCAGTGGGGCAACAAAATATTGCCCCATCATCTCAAAAGCAATGCCCGACCATCGGTTAACTTCATTGCCATTGGAAACGTAGTTTTTATTCCCCCGTTTCGCAATGCGAAGCAATTCGATAAATCCATTTGCTGCCATAGAGCTTATCCTGCATTGAGGTGCTGCTTAATTACATCTATTAATTGTTTTTCATCGACTGGTTTTGTTAGATAATCCGCTGCGCCTTGACGCTTGCCCCATACACGGTCAGTGGCCTGATCCTTAGTACTCACAATCACGATTGGAATATGTTTGGTCGTTGCACCACGTGCAATCTGGCGGGTCGCCTGAAAACCATTCACGCCCGGCATAACCACATCCATCAGGACTAGGTCCGGCAATTCTGCCTGTGCCATGGTGACGCCATCTGCGCCATTGGCTGCTTCAATCACCTCAAAGCCATGTTTAGAAAGAATCTCTCTAAAGCGAAAAGTTTCTGTCGGTGAGTCATCCACAATTAGGATACGTGCCATGCCAATTCCCCAAAAAAATCAAATATTAAGCACTAATATGGTTACGGATTGCATTGAGCAATTCATCTTTACTAAAAGGTTTGGTCAGGTATTCATCTGAACCCACGACACGACCTTTGGCCTGATCAAATAAGCCATCTTTACTTGATAGCATAATCACAGGAATATTCTGGTAATTCTGAGAGTTTTTGATTAAGGCGCAGGTTTGGTAACCATCTAGGCGCGGCATCATAATATCTACAAAAACGATATCTGGATTTGCTTCGGCAATTTTTGACAAAGCCTCAAAACCGTCTACTGCAGTAATGACCTCATAACCTTCGCGTTGAAGAAGAGTTTCCGCAGTACGACGAATGGTCTTTGAGTCATCAATAACCATAATTTTTAGATTTTGGAATTTATCGTCCATTTGTTTAACCCTTCCCATTTTAGAAACTATATGCCATAAGGCTCATAGGATTATTTTATTACGATCGATAAACATTTTTAACATAAAGTCACTTGTATTATCAATGAACATTTTCTACACAAGTAGACAAAATCATTTATTTTTAATAACAGCTTCACATTTTCTTATCGTTATTGGTTTTTTTTTTGACTAACGGTAGTTTTTTATTGATAAATTTAAGTCTAATATAACAAGATTATTACTTTAAAATAAGTAATTTAGTCAACTTTAAATTCGGGGAGCCAATGATGAGTCAGTTTTTAAGAAAACTTGCTGTCATTGATAAAAATAAAATGACTGGTCAATTCATTGTTGTTGTGCTGCTACTGTTACAGGTGAGCTTAACGTGCGCGAGTAGCAACCAACTCCCGCAAAAAGCCACCTGGTATCGTTATTATGACAGCAAGGGTGTGGCCAATATCAGTACTAATGTCACGCCAAATCATATCCGTTATGGCTATGAAGCACTTGACCAGAATATGCAGGTGATTAAGCGTGCCCGTCCTTATAATGCCGAAGCGGATATCAGGCAAGCGCCACAACGTGCCCAACAGGCGCAGCGAATTGCCGAAGATCATAAACTCAAGCGTGCTTATAACAATAGCCAGACCGCTTTACAGAAAAAGAATGACAGCCTGGTCCAGTTAAAAAAACAGATTGATTTTCAGCAAGAACAAATGAAGCAACTGCAAAAAGATCGGGTCATGTTCGTACGTCAGGAACGTGAATATTTACGTAAAGGTAAAACCACACCGGCACATCTAAAAACCATGCTAGACAACAACCAGAAAAATCTCGTTTCCCAAAAAGAAAATATTCAGTCTTTACAAAGTCGCTATCGAAATCTGGAAGCAGAATACGACAAAATTATCGCCCGTTTAAAAGCACTTGAATAAATACAAATAGCTGGTTGTGGTTTTGATCCATAGCCAGCTAAAAGGACTCATATGCAAACTGCACCGCATTCTCATGATTTAAATATGCCTTCCCCGCGCTCTATCCTGATCATGAGTGCACTTTGCTTAAATATGTTTTTAGTGGCTTGTGATAAAAATGAACCCGTACAGCAAGCCGAAACAGCCAAATCCATTGAAGTCATTCCTCAAGATCTAGTTGCAGTTCAATCTGGCAATTCAGTTCAAAAAACTGCATTCACCGGCACCATTCGTGCAGTCAATCAAAGCAGCATACA
>DFCG01000140.1:0-2593 GCA_002367455.1 Acinetobacter sp. UBA3060
GACATTAAATACCAGACCATGCCCATACTGGTCCAACAGTAACTGACGATTTTCCTGTGGCAAATTCACATGAATGCCAAGCTTGAGCAGGTCATGCTGATCGACCTGTTTATTGCGCAAAAGTTCCCGTAAAATTACCTGTTTCTGGCTGGCATCAAAAAACTGGTTATCCAGTTGCAGATCGTTATTTTTCAGAATGTGTCCTAAGGCCATCCGGTGTCGTGGCAAGACATTTTCAATCACCTTGCGATAATAGAACTTGCTGTTTTTCTTGACCCGACGCATTTTCTGATAGAAATAGCTTGGCTCATAGTCATGTACCAAAAAGTCATAGAGCAATTCGGAACTGGCCAAAACTGCGATCGCATCATGGCCGGTAAAAGGCAAATGCAGCACATGATGATGTGGGATTAGTGCCTCTAATTTCAGATAATGGGCCCGATCTTCGGCACAGTAAGGATCATAGACAATAATATATTCACAGGCGTTGTCGATATCTTCGGCCGCAACCCGCATATTGGAATTCAGCTCTGGCTGATAGAACATGTTATAGCGGGCATCGTGTACATCTTCCGGATCAATCGAGTATTGCGGCACCATCGCCACCACCCGTTGTACGCCCAAGGCACGGGAATATTTGATCGCGGCATAGCCACCCATCGAACCGCCATACGCAATACGCTGCTGAAACGGCGCAATCAGATCTGCGATGGCTTGCAACATGTTCCACATGGAACCTTGCGGAAACCAGGATTTATGCTTGGGCATAATGCCAAGCACATTAAACTCGAATTTCGCCAATGACTTTTCTGCATTGATGTTGAGGCCCTTGGCACGGGTAATCAAATCGCCAAATGAAAAAATCAGTTCTGAAGAGGATCCCGGCATAAAAATCGCGCGTATATGTTCATCTTCAAAAACAATCTGCTTGTCCATAACTTTCCCATGCTGGTAAATCGAACCCTTCCACAACAATTCAGTCAATGAACGCTGTCAAAAAAGTGAATATGCTATTTTATATCGATCAAAAAGATTAAAAAGCGCAAAATATGACACAATCATTACATCCTGCAGCAAAACGGGGTTTTAGTGCGTCGGCTGAGCTCTATCAGCAAGTGCGTCCCGATTATCCGGCAGAAATCAGCCAATGGCTGAGTGAAACGCTGGCTTTGCCTGCAGATGTGCATCTTTTGGATTTGGGTAGTGGCACCGGCAAGTTTATTCCCTATTTACGCCCGCTCAGTAAGCACATTATCGCGATTGATCCTGTCCCGGAAATGCTGGCTCAATTAAAACAGGCGCATCCGGACATTCATGCAATTGAAGGCATTAGCCATCAACTTCCCCTGCCTGATCATAGCCTGAATGCGGTATTTTGTGCACAGTCATTTCACTGGTTTGCCGATTCTGCTACCTTACAAGAATTAGATCGGGTACTCAAACCGCAGGGTTATCTGGTGTTAATTTGGAATCAGCGCGATACTCGGATCGACTGGGTTCAGGCCTTGGCCGATTGTATTGCCCCCTTGGAAGGCGATACGCCGCGCTATCATAGCGGCACCTGGCGCGAGGTCTTTGCACAGCAAACGCTATTTCAGCCCTATGCAGAAACCACAATGACCCAGCAACAGCATGGCAGTGTCGAGCAGGTGGTATCCAAGCGGCTGCTCTCGACTAGTTTTATTGCAGCCATGCCTGAACAGCAGCAGGCACAGTTAAAACAACAATTTGAACAGATCATCCAGCAATATACAGCCAAAAGCGCAGAGGAAATGATCGATTTTCCTTATGTCGCCCATATCTATGTGTTCAAGAAAAGTAATTAAAAACAGGAGGCGATCATGCATAAAATACCAGGAATGACACGAACGCTGTTGTTCGCTGCGGCCATGCTGCTGATGGCATGTGACCAGAAAACGACCGAAACTCCGACTGAAGCGACAACAGATAATACGGCTTCAGATCAAGTCATGCAGGAACTGAAAACCGAGCCACTGAAAGACTTCCCTAAAACTGCCGATGATCCACATGATATTGCTGCATTGACGGATTATGAACAGCGCTTTCAGGACATGAGTAGTGATCTGGAAAAAGAATTAAACGGCATGCGCGATGATGAAAACATGACCGCAGAATTTGTCCAGCAACGTCAGCGTGATCATGTCCAGTCAGCCCTGAATATGCTGAAGGCTTTAGAGCTGAAAACCGAACAGGGCCGTTATATTCAGGGTTTGATGTATCAGTACTGGGAACATCAGGACCAATTACTCAATACTCCCAAGACTCAAGCTACGCCTGTAAATGAAGCCAGTGAGAATGTAAAGGGTCTAGGGAAATATCTACACGCCCAAGAACAGCTGGAACACTGGCGTTCGCAATATCCGGATCTCGCCAAGAAAGAACCAGCTTCCCGGCAAGTGAAGGAATAGTCTAGGATGCTAGATTGGCACACAGCTTAGATAAAATACAAAAATAATCTAAGCTGAACTGGCAGCTTTAAAACAGCGTGAATGAACAAGGCCGGATCTGTTGAGTCTGCATTCAGTATAAATACTAGATCATCCTAGCTATAAAATGACTTAATCTGCTGTCA
>DFCG01000147.1:0-14597 GCA_002367455.1 Acinetobacter sp. UBA3060
CAAGAGCATTCAATTCGCGCTAAACCATGCGTTGGAACTTGCCCAAGCAGCAGAAAAATTGGGTTATCGCCGGATGTGGCTGGCAGAACATCATAATATGGATGGCATTGCCAGTTCAGCAACCGCAGTTCTCTTAGGCTATTTACTGGCGAATACCAAAACCCTAACTTTAGGCTCTGGCGGAATTATGCTGCCCAACCATGCCCCGCTGGTCGTGGCTGAACAGTTCGGCACCTTGGCAACGCTCTATCCGGACCGGATTGAACTGGGTTTGGGCCGTGCTCCGGGCACCGATCAAATGACCATGCGTGCCCTACGTCGTGGCCGTCAGGAAACCGAAGATCAGTTTCCGCAGGATGTTCTGGAAATTTTGCAGTATTTTAAAGATCCAATTCCAGGACAACGTATTGTGGCGACGCCGGGTCAAAGCACGCACGTACCCGTATGGCTTTTAGGTTCCAGCCTGTTCAGTGCACAGCTGGCGGCGAAACTTGGTCTGCCATATTCCTTCGCTTCGCATTTTGCCCCGCGTATGCTGGGTCAGGCCATTCAGCTGTATCGTGAAAACTTTGAACCGTCTGAATATCTCGATCATCCCTATGTTTCCATGGGCGTTCCGACTTGTGTCGCAGATACCGATGAAGAAGCACAATATCTGGCGACCAGCGCCTATCAACGGGTTTTATCACTGATTCGTGGGCAAAGCCTGAAACTTAAAGCACCAATTGATTCGATGGAAGGTCTGTGGTCGCCGCCGGAAAAAATGTCAGTCGATAATTTCTTTGCCATGGCTCAGGTCGGTTCCAAAGAAACCGTTAAAGCTGGGCTAGAATCGCTTTTAGCCAAATATGATGTGGATGAGTTTATCTTTACTTGTGACATCTATGACACTGACAAACGTCTGCACAACTTTGAGCTATTAATGCAAATTAAAAATGGTCAGTAAATGAGAGTTGCATCTACCTATTCTCAGCAATGGGTAGATGTTTTTCATCTTTAAAGATAAATGACTAAAAGAAACATCCCAGTAAAATCATTTTTATTGACCTTTTCTATTAAAAAGCTTCTTTCTTGAACGAATACTTCACTTCTTTTCCTTCATCCATCTCAGCAAGTTAAAAGTCATTCCTTTTGGATCGCCTGTAAATCCATTCAGTCTTCAATAAAATCAGATTTTATATTTTGGTCAAATAGATGACTGTCTAAGTTAAATTTTTCACTTTACCCTGGCTTGAGTTTTTGTTTATATCTCATACAAAGAAAATTAATTATTAAATAAATTCAAGGAATTCTAATGTCTACCAAGCATGATCCACACGCTGGTATTTTTGAAAATCGCCCCGAACATTTTCAGCAGTTTANNTCTCTGCGGTTTTTAGAAAATCAGGTGCAGAATTTGTGGCTAAGACGCCAGTTAATGCCAAATCTTGCATCTTCCCGTAAAATTTATCTGAAATCAGATCATTATTATGCTGCCCTACAGCGTGAAAATTGCCACCTAATTACCTGGCCGATTCTGAAAATTTCGGAAAATTCAATTCATTGTATTAATGGTGAACAGCATCCGGTCGATATCATTATTCATACTTATTTAGCAGAAAAATAACTCACGCTGGCGAGTAAAAATGAAAAATTGGTAAGCTGATAATGAGATTTTTATTTACGTATCAAGAACCGACATGATGATTTATTCAACAAAATGAGCAAAGAAGACTCTTTTATATTTCAGAATATGATAGTTGGTATTTTCTTAGAATTATAAAATTCATACATTATTTCGATTAATCAATGCTTACTTGTAATTTTTAGCTATAAATCAAAGCCAAACCGAAGTTTGGCTCTGGTTGGTTTCTTAACCGATTCGACGTTTTAAACCGGTCATCTGCAACACACGTGTTGAGATTTCCTCAATCGACATTTCAGAGACATTCAGGTACTTGATGCCTTCCGAAATATAAATCCCTTCAATCGCACGTAACTCCATCTGACACTGACTAAAGCTGGCATAACGGCTATTGGCCTTACGCTCAGAACGAATGGCCACAAGGCGTTCCGCATCAATCATCAGGCCAAACAGCTTGTTTTTATGCGGTCGCAGCACGGCTGGCAGTCGGTTATCATCCAAATCTTCTTCAGTCAGTGGATAGTTCGCCACGCGAATACCGAACTGCAAAGACAGATAAATAGAGGTCGGGGTTTTACCTGAACGCGATACACCAATCAGGATCAGGTCAGCTTTATCATAATGACGGGTACGTGCGCCGTCGTCGTTATCTAAAGCAAAATGAACAGCATCAATACGGGCCTTATAAGACTCAGAGTCGGTCACCGCATGGGTCTGCCCGACTAAAGTTGTAGGAATCGTGCCTAATTCATCAGCCAACTTACTAATAAGCCCTTCAAATACATCAAGATTTACTGCATTTGCGGTGTTAATGATGTCGCGCACATAGGGATCAACCAGGGTGTCAAATACCAGCGGTTTTTCACCGTCGATTTGAGCTCTTGCATTGATCTCTGCCACCACGTTTGTGGCCGCCTCTTCGGAACTAATGTAAGGAATAATATGAATGTCAAATTTCACATGCGGAAACTGCGCTAACAGCGAGTGTCCAAGGGTTTCAGCGGTGATGGCGGTACCATCTGAAATAAAGAAAACACTACGCTGAATTTGTTTACCTTCCGACATTAAAATTCTCCTCCAACATTTGTCTTAGTGCTATATAATCTTTATAGTAAACCGATCTTACATGACTGTCGCTTAGTAAAATCAAAAACCTAGATGATTTGCTATACTCTCATGCCGAGATAGTGATTAATACTGCAAAAGTGGAGTAACAACTTTGGAAGCGCGCGTAATTGGTCTGGAAAAATTAGGGAAGCACGACGTTGAGCTGGTCGGTGGGAAAAACTCATCACTAGGCGAAATGATCAGCCACTTATCAAATGCTGGTGTATCTGTGCCAGGTGGTTTCGCAACGACTGCCGATGCCTACCGTGAATTTCTCGAGCAAAGTGGCCTAAACGCTAAAATCAATGCAGAGCTTGCTGCACTCAATGTTGATGATGTAAATGCACTTGCTGAAACTGGCGCAAAAATTCGTCAATGGATTGTGGATACTCCACTTACGCCTGCATTAGAACAAGAAGTTCGTACAGCATTTGCAGAACTTTCTAACGGCAACCCTGACATCGCGGTTGCCGTTCGTTCTTCTGCAACTGCAGAAGATTTGCCGGATGCTTCTTTTGCCGGCCAGCAAGAAACTTTCCTGAACATTCGTGGTATCGATAACGTTCTGATCGCGATCAAAGAAGTATTTGCATCTTTGTACAACGACCGCGCAATCTCTTACCGTGTACACCAAAACTTTGCCCATGATGTAGTTGCCCTGTCCGCTGGTGTACAACGCATGGTTCGTTCAGAAACTGGTGCTGCCGGTGTAATGTTTACGCTAGATACTGAATCAGGCTTCCGTGATGCAGTATTCATTACCGCATCTTATGGTTTGGGTGAAATGGTTGTTCAAGGTGCCGTCAACCCTGATGAATTCTATATTTCTAAACCGCTTTTAAATGCAGGCCGACACGCGATCCTTCGTCGCAACCTGGGTTCTAAGCACCAGAAAATGATTTATGGTGAAGAAGCATCTGCAGGTAAATCTGTCGTTGTCGTGGATGTTGAAAAAGCTGAACGCCAACAGTTCGCTTTAAACGACCAGGAATTACAAGAACTTGCTAAACAAGCGCTGATCATTGAAAACCACTACGGTGCACCAATGGACATCGAGTGGGCAAAAGATGGCGATGATGGCAAGATTTACATCGTTCAGGCGCGTCCTGAAACTGTAAAAAGCCGTGAAAATGTCGGCACCATGGAACGCTACCTGTTGAAACAACGTGGCACTGTAATTTGTGAAGGTCGTTCAATCGGTCAACGCATTGGTTCTGGTAAAGTCCGCATCGTAACGTCGATTAAAGAAATGGACAAAGTACAAGACGGTGATGTTCTTGTATCTGACATGACTGACCCGGATTGGGAACCAGTGATGAAACGTGCAGCTGCGATTGTAACAAACCGTGGTGGTCGTACTTGTCACGCNNNNTGCTGAAGGTGATACTGGCTTTATCTATGAAGGCGCACTAGATTTTGAAATTCAAAAGAATTCAATTGAGTCTATGCCTGCTCTTCCATTTAAAGTCATGATGAACGTGGGTAACCCGGACCGTGCATTTGACTTTGCTCAAATTCCAAACGCAGGTATTGGTCTGGCGCGTCTTGAATTCATTATTAACCGTATGATTGGTGTTCACCCGAAAGCATTAATCAATATTGACAGCCTTCCACGTGAAACACGTGCAGCAGTCATGGCGCGTACTGCAGGTTATGCATCTCCAATNNAAGTCTAACGAATATGCAAACTTGATCGGTGGTAAGTTATACGAGCCAGAAGAAGAAAACCCGATGCTAGGTTTCCGTGGTGCAAGTCGCTACGTTTCTGATAACTTTCGTGATTGCTTCGAACTTGAATGTCGTGCATTGAAAAAGGCACGTGATGAAATGGGTTTAACCAATATCCAGATCATGATTCCATTTGTTCGTACTGTTGCTGAAGCGAAACGTGTAATTGAACTTCTTGCATTAAATGGTCTTAAGCGCGGTGAAAACGGCCTTAAAGTGATCATGATGTGTGAACTTCCAACCAATGCTTTATTGGCAGATCAATTCCTTGAACATTTCGATGGTTTCTCTATTGGTTCAAACGACTTGACACAATTAACGCTTGGTCTTGACCGTGACTCGGGTATTGTCTCTCACCTATTTGATGAGCGCGACCCTGCAGTTAAGGCGTTGCTTTCTCTTGCAATTCAAGCATGTCGTAAAGCTGGCAAATATGTCGGTATTTGTGGTCAAGGTCCTTCCGATCACCCAGATCTTGCACAATGGTTAATGGAACAAGGTATCGACTCTGTGTCTTTAAACCCAGACTCGGTACTTGAAACTTGGTTCTTCCTGGCTGAAGAAAAAGTGCAAAAAGCATAAGCAATTGTGAATAAAAAAGACCCTTTGATAGGGTCTTTTTTATGAGATAGATATTATGATTTATTGTTTGAAAATTGATAACTAAAGACCCAATCACAAGCTAAACAATTGAATTTATAAATATAATTAAATCAACGCTTATCAACACATAAAGACTGTAATGACAAACAAATACCAACAGTAAAGTCATATCAAAATGGCAATAATAATAAATAACCATCGAATGTTCAGGAAGATATTTTTAAGAATGCAGATCCTTGCAATTTTGTATGGGCTCATTTTTAATGACAAATATGATTGAAAATCCTCAATTAATCTATATCTTACGATGAGAGGATGTTTGTTTTCAAAACAGAATTCAATACAATCTTGATCAAAGCTATTATCAGTTCACATTTATATATTGAGATTCAGTCTATATGCAGATTTACTTGGCCCGAAACAATCAACAAGCTGGTCCATATACGCTCGAGCAATTGAATCAGATGCTGGCGAATCAACAAGTCATGCTGACTGACCTGGCATGGCATCAAGGCATGACCGAGTGGAAAGCCTTAGGTGAACTTACCCAAGGAAAATCGGTATATCAACCCGAAGGTTATGTCGCTCCAGCAGTCACACCTGAAACGCCGGTATTCCAGAATAGCCAACCAACGACTTCGGCCTACTCACAGCCTCATACTCAAACAGCAACTCAAAAAAATGAACTTGCCAGTATTCCAAGCCGTATCCTGGCCAAAATTGTAGACGTATTACTGTGGCTACCAGCAACCTTCATTTTGACTGCTTTTTTTACGCCTGAACAGGAAACCCGGTTTGCTCAACTGAATGAAGAATTCATGAATGTTGTGCTGAGTAGCGATGCAGATCCTGCAATGGCTCAGCAATTACAGACTCAAATGTTTGAGATGTTTTCTCAGCAGGCGTGGCTTGCCACAGCGGTCTATTTGATTATCATGCTGGCCATTCAAGCCTTTCTGATTGCCAAATCAGGCCAAAGTATTGGTAAAAAGCTCACAAAAATTAAAATTGTAGATGCAGAATCAGGTGAAAAGCCCAGCCTGTTGCGCGCTTTTACTATTCGTAGCGTATTCTTCATATTTTTAAATATTGTATTTATGCCACTGAGTTTAATTATTGACTGGGCCTTCGGATTGGGCAAAAAACGTCAAACCTTGCACGATAAACTAGCAAAAACGAAAGTTGTGAAACAATAGCGCAGGAATACACAAAATGGGATGAATATCATCCCATTTTGATTACAGAACTTTGAAATTGAAATAAAATTCCCATAAATCCTCCCCAATCCAGACCAGCAAAATCGGTTTTTATTACAGGCATTTAAAGCGCCCTAGATATAGCTTAGTTCGTGAATCTCAGGCATAATGCCCTACAACGTAGCGGTGTATTGTGATTAATAGGATGTTTTGTAAAATTCAGCCTTTTTTGTCATATGCACTTTAATCGCTATCCCATATTAAATTAGGGAATGGGACTCTTCACCGAGGTTGTAAAATGAGACAAACGATTTTAGCTGTATTGTCTTTATCTGCGATGACTGCACTCTTGACCGGGTGTGGTGGTGATATGGTACTTCTGAACTCTAAAGGTCCAGTTGCAGCAGGTCAAAGTAACCTGATGATGACTGCGATTTACTTAATGCTTTTGGTGGTTATTCCATCAATCATCATGGCATTATGGTTCGGTTGGAAATATCGTGCATCGAATAAAGACGCAGACTATAAACCTACATGGGCACACTCTACTGCGATTGAAATTGTAGTATGGGGTATCCCTGTCATTATTATTGGTATTTTAGCTTGGTTAACTTGGTGGGGTTCCCACAAGTATGACCCATACCGTCCAATTGAAGCAGATAAAGCGCCATTAACTGTTCAGGTTATTGCTGAGCAATTTAAATGGATCTTCATCTATCCTGAGCAAGGCATTGCAACTGTTAACGAATTGCGTTTCCCAGAGCAAACTCCGGTAAGCCTTCGTTTAACCTCTAACTTCACGATGAACTCGTTCTTCATCCCGGCGTTAAGTGGTCAGATTTATGCAATGGCAGGTATGCAAACTCACCTTAACTTCTTAGCTGATGAAACTAGTCCAGCTGAAGGTTATCGTGGTTTCTCTTCAAACTATTCAGGCTATGGCTTCTCACAAATGCGCTTCCGTGCACATTCTGTGACTGATGCTCAATTCGCTGAATGGATTTCTGCTGTTCAGGCAGGAAACGGTACTTCAGTTAACCCTAATGCAGTACAAAAAACTGTTCTAGACCAAGCTGAATTTGCAACTTTACGTGACGGCAACCGTGGTAAACACCAGATCGAAGCGATTATTGCAAAAGCTGAAACTCCTGAAGAGAAGGCTGCTGCTGAAGCAATGAAGCCTTACCCTACTAAGCCACATCCTGTGACTTACTACTCTTCTGTAGAGCAAGGTTTGTTTGAATCTGTGATTCACAAGTATATGAGTAACTATCACGGTGCTGATCATTCAGCTCCTGTAGAAGCTGCAGCGACTGATGCTGTTGCTCACGAAGCGGCTGCTTCTGAAGCTCATGTAGCTGGTGAACATGCGACTGCTTCTCAAGGAGAATAAGACATGAGCTTCTTAGGTAAGTTAGGTCCAGATGCAATTCCTTACGATCCAATCGTATTGGCAACTGTTGCAATGATGATCCTGGGTGGTATCGCAGTTTTTGCTGGTATTACCTACTTCAAAAAATGGGGCTACCTGTGGAACGAATGGTTCACATCTGTAGACCATAAAAAAATTGGTATCATGTATATCTTCGTATCTGTGATCATGCTTTTGCGTGGTTTCGCCGATGCGATCATGATGCGTCTTCAGCAGTTCCTTGCAAAAGGTGGCGGCGAAGGTTATCTACACCCTGAGCATTACGACCAGATCTTTACCGCGCATGGCGTGATCATGATCTTCTTCGTGGCAATGGGTCTTGTAGTTGGTTTAATGAACATCTCTGTACCGCTTCAAATCGGTGCACGTGACGTTGCATTCCCATTATTGAACTCTTTAAGCTTCTGGTTATTCGCCGGCGCTGCGGGTCTGATGATGGTTTCACTTGCGTTAGGTGAATTCGCTGCAACAGGTTGGATGGCATACCCTCCACTGTCTGGTATCGAATACTCTCCAGGCGTAGGTATGGACTACTATATCTGGGCACTGCAAATTTCAGGTCTAGGTACGCTATTAACGGGTGTTAACTTCTTCGTTACCATCATCAAAATGCGTGCGCCTGGCATGAAACTTATGGAAATGCCAATCTTTACCTGGACATCTTTATGTACAGCAGTATTGATTATTGCGGCGTTCCCAGTGTTGACTGCAACAATTGCAATGTTAACGCTTGACCGTTACTTTGGTTTCCACTTCTTCACCAATGACTTGGGCGGTAGTCCAATGTTGTACGTGAACTTGATTTGGACTTGGGGTCACCCAGAAGTATACATTCTGATTTTACCAGCATTTGGTATTTACTCAGAAGTTGTTGCGACTTTCTCGCGCAAAGCATTGTTCGGTTACAAATCAATGGTGTATGCAACAGTAGCAATCACAGTATTGTCATTCGTTGTATGGGTTCACCACTTCTTTACCATGGGTGCAGGTGCCAACGTTAACGCGTTCTTCGGTATCATGACCATGATTATTGCGATTCCTACAGGTGTGAAGATCTTCTCTTGGTTGTTCACCATGTACAAGGGTCGTATTGTTTTCACCACTCCAATGCTATGGACACTAGGCTTCCTGGTAACTTTCGGTATCGGTGGTTTAACAGGTGTATTGATGGCAGTTCCACCAGCGGACTTCCTGGTACACAACTCTTTATTCCTGATTGCTCACTTCCATAACGTAATTATTGGTGGTGTGGTATTCGGTATGTTCGCAGGTATCATCTTCTACTGGCCGAAAATGTTCGGTTGGAGACTGAATGAGACTTGGGGTAAAGCAGCGTTCTGGTTCTGGTTCTTCGGTTTCTATTTTGCATTCATGCCACTTTATATCCTTGGTTTCATGGGTATGACACGTCGTTTGAATACATTTGACAACCCAGAATGGGACCCGTATGTAGATATCGCGATGTTTGGTGCGGTTCTAGTTGCACTGGGTATTCTATGTTTCATCATGCAAATCGTGGTTGGTTTCCTACAACGTGACCAACGTCTAGATTTGACTGGCGATCCATGGGATGGTCGTACCCTTGAATGGGCGACATCTTCTCCTGCTCCGTTCTATAACTTTGCTCATCTTCCAAAGATCAATGGTATTGATACTTTCTGGATCGAGAAAGAAAATGGTGTTGCGTATGCAAAACCAACGAAGTACGAAGATATCCACATGCCGACTAACCGTGCTGCCGGTTTCGTTATCGCGATGTTCATCACTATTATGGGCTTCGGTTTAATCTGGCACATCTGGTGGTTAGTAGTTGTTACGTTCATTGCTTCTATCATTAGCTTCATCGTGTCTTCTTTCACCAAGAAAGTGGATTACTATGTTCCAGCTGCTGAAGTTGAGCGTATTGAAAACGAACGCTATGCGATTCTTGAAAAACACTTGAAGAAGGACTAAGACAATGGCTGAAGTACTTCATCACGATAACCACGGACACGATGAGCATCATCATCACGATGATACTGACATCACCGTCTTTGGTTTCTGGACTTACTTGATGAGTGACCTTGTCCTGTTCGGCACACTCTTCATTGCGTTCGCTGTTTTGAGTAGCCACATTCCTGTGGGTACTCCAAGTGCGAGAGACCTGTTTGGCGACTCTTTAGGTTTCGTTCTTACTGAAACCTTCGCCCTCTTGATCTCTTCTGTAACCTTTGGTTTTGCAGTTCTTGCTGCATACAAAAAAGACGTTGCAAAAGTACTGACTTGGTTAGCGATTACTTGGGTATTCGGTGCTATCTTCATCGGCATGGAACTATATGAGTTCAATCACCTAGTTCATGCGGGTCACGGTCCAAGCACAAGTGCGTTCTTATCTGCGTTCTTTACTTTGGTAGGTACGCACGGTATTCACGTAACTTCTGGTCTGGTCTGGATGATCGTGCTTATGGTTCAAATCAAGAAATATGGTTTGACTCTTGCAAACACGCGTCGTCTAGCTTGCCTAAGCTTGTTCTGGCACTTCCTTGACATCGTTTGGATCTGTGTATTCAGCGTAGTTTACTTGATGGGAGTTCTGTAATGAGTCACGATCATAACGCTGCTGGCGAATCACACGGTAACGTTAAGCAATATACTGTTGGCTTCATCCTTTCTGTCATTCTTACCGTAATTCCATTCGGTATGGTGATGGCAGGCGGTTTTGGCCGTGGTATCTTGATTACTGTCATCGCGATTACTGCGGTTGCTCAGATTCTTGTGCAGTTAATTTACTTCCTGCATATGAACTCTTCTTCAGAGCAACGCTGGAACGTGATTGCATTCGTGTATACCATCTTAACTATCGCTATTCTTTTAGTGGGTTCTGTATGGATCATGAATTACCTACACTACAACATGATGATCTAAACTGGTCGTCATGCTGAAAAAGTATTTATTCCTGACTAAGCCAGGAATTCTCTTCGGTAACTTTGTTACCACTTTGGGTGGCTACTTCGTAGCCACTCAAGGTTCTGTAGATTTCCTTCTCCTGCTTATTACCCTTCTCGGTACTACGCTTGTCGTAGCATCAGGATGTGTGGTCAATAACGTGATTGACCAGGACATCGACCAAAAAATGCAGCGCACCCAAAACCGTGCTCTGGTCACCAAAACCATTTCCGAACCTGTTGCCCTGGCCTTTGCCCTGGTATTAGGCATCGCTGGTTTTAGTCTTTTATGGTTCTGGGTAAATGCGTACGCTTTCTTATTCGCGGTGATTGGTTTTGTCGTATATGTTGGTTTCTACAGCCTATGGACAAAACGAACCACAATTCATCAAACTGTTGTAGGCAGTATTTCTGGTGCAGCTCCGCCTGTCATTGGTTATACCGCAGTGGCCAATCAATTTGACCTCGGTGCGTTACTGATCTTTTTAGGTTATGCGCTATGGCAAATGCCTCACTCATGGGCGATTGCGATTTATCGCTTTGATGATTACAAAAATGCAGGCATTCCGATCTTGCCTGTGGCACGTTCGATTCATCGTACCAAGATTGAATCACTGGTTTATGTGGTGTTATTCACGCTGACCATGAATGCGTTATTTGTCTTTGGTTATGCCAACTGGTTCTATGCAGTGATTTTAAACTTACTGTGCATTTACTGGTTGTATATCGGTGTCATTGGATTTAAAGCTGAAAATGATCAACTTTGGGCAAAGAAATATTTCTTGTTCTCGGTGATCCTGATTACTGTCATTAGTATTATCTTTAGCTTTACCTCAACTGCGCCATCTACACAGATTGTATTTTTTTAAAAAGATAGAGTTAGTCTCTATCTTTTTTTATTTTGATTTCTCTTAATCCCCTACTTCCAATAGTTGTAGAGCAGAATCAAAAATTCGGCTTTATAAAGCTAAACCTCGATCTTCCTGATTGCTTAGAAAATTCAATCTTTCTGGTTCCAGACTCCGATCCTTCAGTTTTCTAGATTTTCTGGCCTGATAAGTAAAGCTTGATCTTCGCAACAATACATGTGCTGAATTTAACCAGTCCAAATTTGCTTAAAGCCAAAGTCAGGTTCTGATGATCGATCTGGTTATAGAGATAATTTCGCAAAAATGTCTTATTTGGTTGAAATTATCCCTAAAGATCACTACAATTCCCCCTTCGCAAACACTGCGACACAACTTTGGTTGTGACTCCTTGCTTCAATTTACTTAAATTGGGGCTGTCCAAACCGTAAGGAGCTGACAATGCGTCATTACGAAATCGTACTTTTAGTACACCCTGATCAAAGCGATCAAGTAGTTGGTATGGTAGAACGCTACCTAACTCACATCAAAGAAGCTGAAGGTCAAATCCACCGTCTTGAAGACTGGGGCCGTCGTCAATTGGCTTACCCAATCAACAAGATCCACAAAGCTCACTACATTCTTATGAATGTTGAGTGTGGTCAAACTACTCTTGATGAGCTTGAAGAATTGTTCCGTTATAACGACGCAATCATTCGTAGCCTTATCATCCGTCGTGAAAACGCTATCACTGAAGAGTCATTATTGGCGAAAAGTGCTGAAGAAAAACGTGCGCGTAAAGCTCAACGTGAAGAAGCACAACACGCTCAAGACTCTGCTGAAGCTTAAGGAGAACATAACATGGCACGTTTTTACCGTCGTCGCAAGTTCTGCCGCTTTACAGCTGAGAACGTTACGTACATCGACTACAAAGATATCGACACTTTAAAACAGTACATCACTGAAAACGGCAANNGCTATCAAACAAGCTCGCTACTTGTCTTTGATCCCTTACACTGACAATCATAAGTGAGGTTGAGCTGTGGATATTATCTTATTACAACGCATTAAAAACCTAGGTAAACTAGGCGATAAAGTTTCAGTTAAAGCTGGTTACGGCCGTAACTTCCTTATCCCTCAAGGTAAGGCTGTTGCTGCAACTGAAGCAAACACTGCTGCTTTTGAAGCTCGTCGTGCTGAACTTGAGAAAGAAGAAGCTGCTATCTTGGCTGCTGCTCAAGCACGTGCTGACCAATTGAACGAAGTGAACATCGTTATCACTGCGAAAGCTGGTGATGAAGGTAAACTATTCGGTTCTATCGGTACTCGTGACATCGCTGACGCGTTGACAAATGCTGGTCTAGAAGTAGACCGTGCTGAAGTACGTCTTCCAAATGGCGCGCTTCGTCACACTGGCGAATTTAACATCGCAATCCAATTGCACCATGATGTTACTGCAGAAGTTCTAGTTACTATCGTAGCTGAGTAATTTCTCGCCTCAAAAAGAGCATGCGAAAGCATGCTCTTTTTTTATCTCTAAAAAATATAATCTAGCCAACACTGTCAAATTCATTTTATTATTCGTGTTTACAAAAAATTGCACTTCGCATTTTTGATCAGAGCGCGTATCATTTCATCTCGTAGTGAATAAACGCTATTCATCTCCGACGATATTTAACCATTGTATTTAAAATCAGGGATTTATATGTCACAGGCGAATGCCAGCAAAAAGGTAGCTACTGCTAAACCGGAAATTGTTACTGAAAATAGCAATCTCAAGGAGTTCCGTACTCCACCTCACAATTTAGCAATTGAACAGGCTGTACTTGCTGCCCTTATGACTGTGGCTGAATCTTTTGAGCAGGTCGGTGATGTGCTGACCGAAAATGATTTTTATGCCACCCGACACAAATATATCTTCCGCGCTATTGAGCAGCTCTCTAAAGAAAACTCGCCTTATGATGCGGTTCTGGTGCATGACTGGCTCATCAAACAAAACTTGCTCGATGCAATTGGTGGCGAAGAGTATCTGATGCAGTTAATGGCAGATTCGCCATCGAGTTTCTATAACCTGGAAACTTATGCAGGCAAAATTAAAGAATTCTCTACCCTGCGTAGTATGATTAAAGTCAGCTCTGAAATTTTACAAAATGCCTATGACACCAAAGGCCGTACTGTCAGTGAAATTCTGGATCTGGCTGAGACCAATATTTTCTCGATTGCCGAACAGCATAATAACAATGCCAAAGCGCAAGGCCCTAAGCCGATCAACTCGGTGGTCGCAGACGTATTTGATAAATTAAATGAACTGTCGCAAATGGAAGGCAGCATTACCGGTTTAACCACTGGTTTTGTGGAACTGGATAACAAAACTTCCGGCATGCAATCCGGCGACCTGATTATTGTTGCGGCGCGTCCATCCATGGGTAAAACCACCTTTGCCATGAATCTGGTCGAAAGTGTCTTATTCAATAACAATCTGCCTGCTCTGGTCTATTCAATGGAGATGCCCGCCGACTCGATCGCCATGCGTTTGATTTCCTCATTTGGTCGCGTGCATCAGGGGCATTTACGTTCTGGTAAAATGGACAGTGATGAATGGTCAAAAGTCACCAGTACCATTGTGCATTTACAAGAAAAAAATCTATATATCGATGATTCTTCTGCGCTGCCACCAACAGAATTACGTGCCCGTGCACGTCGTATTGCCAAAATGCATGGTGGAAAGCTGGGCTGTATCATGGTCGATTACTTGCAGCTGATGAAAGTACCCGGTATGGGCGATAACCGTGTCGGCGAGATCTCGGAAATTTCCCGAAGCTTAAAAGCTTTAGCGAAGGAAATGCAATGTCCGGTAATTGCCTTGTCGCAGCTCAACCGATCGCTGGAGAACCGTCCAAACAAACGCCCGGTGATGTCCGACTTGCGTGAATCCGGTGCGATCGAGCAGGATGCCGACTTGATCATGTTTATTTACCGTGATGAGGTTTATAACAAGGAATCCAAGGAAGCTGGCACCGCCGAAATCATTATCGGTAAACAGCGTAACGGCCCGATTGGTACCGTGCGTCTGGCATTCGAAGGTCAATATACCCGCTTTAGTAATCTCTCGCCTGAGTTCTATGCTCAGTATGATGA
>DFCG01000180.1:0-5111 GCA_002367455.1 Acinetobacter sp. UBA3060
TCCTGAACCGCTGCAATAATTGCTTCAGCAATCATGTCACAACGTACAATTCCACCAAAAATATTAATCAATACACCTTGAACAGAAGTATCTGCCAGGATAATTTTAAAGGCTTCAATCACGCGCTCTTTGGTCGCACCACCACCCACATCCAGGAAGTTGGCTGGTTGACCGCCATAAAGCTTAATAATATCCATGGTTGCCATAGCAAGACCGGCACCATTGACCATACAACCAATGTTACCTTCCAGCGCTACATAGTTTAGATCAAACTCAGACGCTTTTAACTCACGTTCATTTTCTTGAGACTTATCACGTAATGCGGCCACTTCAGGCAAACGGTACAGCGCATTCGAATCAATTCCGATTTTGGCATCAACACACAGAATGTCGCCATTTTCACGCACAGACAGCGGATTGATTTCAAAAAGAGCAAAATCATTGTCTACAAATGCCTGATAAGCAGCCGTCATGACTTTAACAAATTGATTAATTTGTCCATCTTTGAGTTTAAGTGCAAAAGCAACTTCGCGTGCCTGAAATGGCATTAAACCGACTAAAGGATCAACCTCAACTTTAATAATTTTTTCAGGGGTTTCTTCGGCCACTTTCTCAATTTCAACACCGCCTTCAGTCGATGCCATAAAAGTGATGCGGCGAGTCGAGCGATCCACCACAGCGCCCAAGTACAGCTCGCGCTCAACCGGATAAACATCCTCAGAGACTAAAATGCTATTGACCGGCTGACCATTGGCATCAGTCTGATAAGTCACCAAGCGTGAACCAATAATCTGGTTGGCATATTCAGCAGCCTCGGCAGCCGATTTCACTACTTTTACCCCACCAGCCTTACCCCGGCCACCCGCATGCACCTGTGCTTTCAATACTGCAAACTTTCCACCCAACTGCTCGAAAGCATGCACCGTTTCATCGGCATTGGTGGCAAGTAGTCCTTCCTGTACAGGCATACCATATTTTTTTAATAGCGCTTTTGCTTGATACTCATGTAAATTCATTGAATAACCTTTTATTACTTCTTTGCCTTGTTATAACCCACTAGCACCCAGACATCCGTCAAAGCAGTACCAGCATTTCTTAAAATCGTTATCTTTATTTTTAGATGATTGTTCCAATAAAAACAACCATGAAATGTAAAAAGAGCGACCTAAGTCGCTCTTTTTTCGAATTACTTACGCTTACGTTGGATCGCGTGAATCGCACGACCATCAACTGCAAGTGCAGCTTCATGTACCACTTCAGAGAATGTCGGGTGACCGAAAGTCATCAACTGTAGATCTTCAACTGAAGATACGAACTCAAGTGCGATCATACCTTGGTGAACGATATCAGACGCAGCAGGCCCGATTACGTGCATACCGAGTAGACGGTCAGTTTTTGCATCAGCAACAAACTTCACGAAACCGGCACCTTCACCCGCAGCTAAAGCACGACCGTTCACAGCAAAACCGAATTGACCCGTTTTAACTTCGTGACCTTTTTCAGTCGCTTGCTGTTCTGTTAAACCTACCCACGCCGCTTCCGGATGTGTGTAAATTACAGAAATAATGGTGTCATAGTTCACTTGTGCAGCATGACCGTGAATACGCTCAACCGCCATTACGCCTTCTTCCATTGCTTTATGCGCAAGCATTGGACCACGTACCAAGTCACCAATTGCGTATACGCCTTCAACTGAAGTTGCACACCAATCGTTGACTTCAACCAAACCGCGTTCAGTCAATTTAATGCCTGAATCATCAGCCAATAAACCTTCAGCATATGCGCGACGACCGACACAAACGATCAATTTATCGAAAGTTTCAGTTTTGTCTTCACCAGCTTGGTTATATTTAACCGTTACTTCACGACCATTGATTTCAGTACCTGCAACTTTTGCACCGATACGGATATCCATACCTTGCTTAGTCAACAGTTTTTGGAAGTCTTTTGCCAATGCTTTATCAGCCATTGGTAAGAATGCATCCATTGCTTCAAATACAACAACTTCAGCACCAAGACGACGCCATACAGAACCAAGCTCAAGACCGATCACGCCCGCACCAATTACACCTAAACGCTTAGGTACTTCTGGGAATTCAAGCGCGCCAGTAGAATCAACAATTAAGTCTTGATCTACAGGAGCCACTGGAATATTTACTGGTACAGAACCCGTCGCAAGAATCACATATTTAGGCTCTAAAACTTGAGTTTCACCTTCGTGAGAAACAAATTCTACTTTTTTACCTGCAAGCAGTTTACCCGTACCTTTTAACCACTCGATGCCATTACCTTTAAGTAACTGATCGATACCGCCAGTCAATTGATCTACAACTTTGTCTTTACGAGCCAGCATTTTAGAAAGATCGAATTTAACTTCACCAGTCGTAATACCATGGTCATCTAGATGTTGAACTGTATCTTCATAACGATGTGAAGAATCAAGTAAAGCTTTAGACGGGATACAACCGACGTTTAAGCAAGTACCACCTAAAGATGGTTTACCTTTATGAATACGTTTTTCGATACACGCAACTTTAAAACCAAGTTGAGCTGCACGAATTGCTGCTTCGTAGCCGCCCGGGCCACCACCAATTACGACTAAATCGAATTGAGACATGTTTATCTCCAANNACTGCTTCTTTACCATCGATTAAACGGTGGTCATAAGACAGTGCAAGGTACATCATTGGCAAGATTTCTACTTGACCATTCACCGCCATCGGACGTTCCTGGATTTTATGCATACCCAGAATCGCAGTTTGTGGCGTATTTAGAATTGGTGTAGAAAGCAATGAACCAAAAGTACCACCATTAGTAATAGTGAATGTACCGCCAGTCATGTCTTCGATGCCCAGCTTACCGTCACGTGCCTTGCCAGCATATGCACGGATGCCATTTTCAACTTCAGCATAGTTCATGCGGTCTGTATCACGAAGTACAGGAACCACTAGACCACGTTCAGATGAAACTGCAACACCAATGTCGTAGTAACCGTGATACACGATGTCATCGCCATCAATTGAAGCATTTACCGCTGGATAGCGTTTAAGTGCTTCAGTTGCTGCTTTAACGAAGAATGACATGAAGCCAAGACGCGCACCGTGACGCTTCTCGAATGCATCTTTGTATTGAGCACGCATTTCCATGATTGGTTTCATGTTCACTTCGTTGAACGTCGTCAACATTGCAGTTTCTTGAGTCGCTGCAAGTAAACGTTCAGCAACACGCTTACGAAGACGAGTCATAGGAACACGTTTTTCGATACGCTCGCCCACTGCAACGCTTAATGGTTGCGCTGCAGGTGCTGCCGGTTTCGCCTGATGATTTGCCACATCTTCTTTCGTGATGCGACCGCCACGGCCTGTACCTGCAACGTCAGCAGCTGCAACACCAGATTCAGTCAATGCTTTACGCACTGCTGGAGCCTGATCCTGTACTTGTTGACGTTCAACGATCGGTGCATTACCAGCTTCAGTTTGCGCAGCAGCTTGTTCAACTTTCTCTTCAGACTGAACTGCTTGAGTTTGCGTAGCGCCAGAAACAGCACCTTCTTCAAACTGTGCAATGACTTCAGCTGAAAGAACAGTATCGCCTTCACCTTTAATAATAGATGCAAGTGTACCGTCTGCAGGAGCAACAACTTCTAAAACAACTTTATCAGTCTCAATATCGCAGATCACTTCATCACGTGACACTGCTTCACCTGGTTGTTTGTGCCAAGTTGCGATCGTACCGTCCGCAACTGACTCTGGGAATACCGGTGCTTTAATTTCGGTTGCCATTACTTAGAATCTCCTGGATTATTCAGCGTCGATCGCAAGCGCGTCGTTGATGAGCTGAGCTTGTTGTTTTGCATGCAAATATGGTGAACCACATGCCGGTGCAGCAGAAGCTTCACGGCCTGCATAGCTAATACGTACTTGTTTACCCGCTTTCATCACGTCGTCATATAGACGCGGTGCGATGAACAACCAAGCGCCTTGGTTCTTCGGTTCTTCTTGCGCCCAAACAAGTTCTTTAACGTTTGGATATTGCGCAAGCACTTCTGCCAGGCGTTTTTCTGGGTATGGATATAATTGTTCAATACGTACAATTGCAGTGTTGTTCAATTCTTTTTCACGACGTTTTTCAACTAGGTCGTAATACACCTTACCACCACACAGAACCAGACGGGTTACATCTGACTTGTTGATGTTGTCTACTTCATCAATCACGGTTTGGAATGTACCGTTTGCAAGCTCTTCAAGGCTAGATACAGCAAGCTTGTGACGAAGTAAAGATTTCGGCGAAGTAACAATCAATGGCTTACGGATTGGACGAATCGCTTGACGACGTAATGCGTGGAAAATCTGCGCAGGCGTAGTCGGTGTGATGACTTGCATGTTGTCTTCAGCACATAGCTGCAAGAAACGTTCCAAACGTGCAGATGAATGTTCTGGACCTTGACCTTCAAAACCGTGTGGAAGAAGCATAGTTAAGCCACATACACGCTCCCATTTGGTTTCACCAGATGAGATGAACTGGTCAATGACAACCTGTGCACAGTTTGCGAAGTCACCGAATTGTGCTTCCCAGATGATCAAACTCTTAGGAAGAGTCGTCGCATAACCATATTCAAATGCCAATACAGCCATTTCTGACAACAAAGAGTCATAGATTGCAGTACGCGGCTGGTTTTCTTTCAGGTTACACAGTGGAAGATAAGTTGAACCATCTACCTGATTATGCAGTTTTGCATGACGGTGTGAGAAAGTACCACGACCTACGTCTTCACCCGTTAAACGAAGCAAGTAACCATCATCTAGTACAGTTGCATACGCCAGAGTTTCAGCAGCACCCCAGTTCAGAGGCATTTCACCCGTTTGCATTTTCAGACGGTCATCAATTACTTTTGCAACTTGACGCTGCATCACGAAGCCTTCAGGAAGCTCACGCATTTTCTTGCCAAGCTCTTTTAGACGTTCGATTGGGAAAGTGGTATCCCACTCGTCTGTGTACTCATGACCTAAGTAAGGAGTCCAATCCACAAACATTTTTTTGTTTGGTTCAAGTACCAGTGCATTGGCAACGTGATTACCCGCTTCCAGGTCTGCACGGTAGTTTTCAACCAT
>DFCG01000180.1:5130-5345 GCA_002367455.1 Acinetobacter sp. UBA3060
ATCACTTGATACATCATTGGTTGAGTTGCAGCTGGCTCATCCGCTTCGTTATGACCACGACGACGGTAGCAGAACATGTCAATCACAACGTCTTTACGGAACGTATGACGGAAATCATGTGCCAATTGTGAAATGAACACCACAGCTTCAGGATCATCACCATTGACATGGAAGATCGGTGCCTGAATCATTTTTGCGATGTCAGTACAGTATTC
>DFCG01000180.1:5412-13388 GCA_002367455.1 Acinetobacter sp. UBA3060
CGTCACCAGAACCTTTCTTATGAATAGATTTACCTTCGAACTCACCAAACAGGTCAGCCGGGTTCTTACCCATGATGTTAACAAGAAGGTTTAAACGGCCACGGTGAGGCATACCGATCACAACTTCTTTACAGCCTACAGAACCTGCACGCTGAATAATTTCGTTGACCATCGGGATGAATGCTTCACCACCTTCAACGCCGAAACGTTTGGCACCAACGAATTTATTACCAAGATATTTTTCTAGGCCTTCAGCTGCAGTTAAACGCTCAAGGACATGTTTCTTTTGATCAGCATTGAAGCCATATTGACCGCGTGCACTTTCTAGACGTTGTTGAATCCAACGTTTTTCTTTGGTGTCCACGATGTGCATGTATTCAGCACCGATTGAACCACAGTAAGTGGCTTCCATTGACTGAACCATTTCAGCCAAAGTCGCTTCTTCTTTACCGATCGCCAGGTTACCAGTATTGAATACTGTGTCTAAGTCAGACTGAGTCAAACCATGCGCAGCAAGATCTAGATCAGGCACAACTTCACGCTTCGCCAAACCTAATGGATCCAGTTTTGCTTTCTGGTGGCCACGGTTACGATACGCAGCAATCAGCTGTAGCACGCCAATTTGACGACGTTCATGCTCTGAGCTGACTGTCGACTGAACAATAGGCTGAATACGGCTTGAATTGCGACCTAAAAGTAGGAATTGCTCACGTACATTACTGTGTGGTTGATCACCTTTTGGGAATTTATCGAAGTACGCTCTCCAGTCAGCACCCACTGAGTCTGGAGCAGTCAGATACTGCTCATAAAGTTCTTCAATATACGCTGCACTATCAGCGGAAAGTTCAGTGTCAAGACGCAGAGCGTCAGCAACTTCTTGCATTTGTGGACCCATTTCCTATTGCAAAAACATTTTCAGGATGCTTTTTAAGCAAAACCCAGGATTATTAGCATCAAATTGGTAATATGATACTAGTCCCCCATAAGGCATAAGCCATGAGGCGTTATCACCACACCAAGAAAATCTTGATATGTTTAATGAACAATAACGCCCCTCAGCGGCATCATCACTCAT
Source organism: Acinetobacter sp. UBA3060 (assembly GCA_002367455.1). Lineage (GTDB taxonomy): Bacteria > Pseudomonadota > Gammaproteobacteria > Pseudomonadales > Moraxellaceae > Acinetobacter. The sequence continues at coordinate 6,488 of DFCG01000180.1, forward strand.
TGAATACCCGATCGAAACCGGGCAATTTTTTGCAAATCGACTTAGAAAAAAGCAAGCATTAACAAAGATTTTTTCTAAAGCGACTCGGGTCTACCTTTATATACCAGTCCCTGATTATGCAGTGTTTAAAAAATGTACCTGGCGTGGCATTTTTTAAACATAGTCATGGGCTAAATGCTAACATAATCTCAACTTTTCAATTGATTTTTTTGACACATACCTTCCATAAATTGGCTAAATACAGTTCAGATATTTTACTCTAATATATGGTGCTTTATCTCAAAAATAGATTCAATGTAGACTTAAGTCCTAAGCATTTCCGATAAATAAAAAGAGAGCAAACCTTTCAATCCACTCCCTCCTTAAATTTCCGTTATATAATAACATCGTTCTTGCTATTTTTCAGGTCAGTTTTACATCTAAAAATCATAAATACCCAAAATAATCACATGTTCTTCTTATATGGCGCTCAAAGCCCTTACCCTTTTCCTGACTGTTTCACTCAACTTTATACATTTTAAGTATAGTATCTTTATTTTTATCTTATGATTTTTTAATTTTTCCAATAGTTTGCATAAAAAAAGCACACCTGAAGGTGTGCTTTTTTCTAAACTGCGAAGAGCAGCCTATTAGCCTGCCATATCTAAAAGCATATTACGGATGTGACCGATTGCTTTTGTTGGGTTCAAGCCTTTAGGACATACAGATACACAGTTCATGATGCCTTTACAACGGAACAATGAGAACGGGTCGTCTAGACGAGCCAAACGCTCTTGTGTTCCAGTGTCACGCGAGTCAATGATGAAGCGGTAAGCGTTCAACAATGCTGAAGGACCCAAGAACTTGTCCGGGTTCCACCAGAATGACGGGCATGAAGTTGAACAGCATGCACATAGAATACATTCATATAGACCATCAAGATGCTCACGCTCTTCAGGAGATTGTAAACGTTCCTTAGGAGGCGCAGGCTGGTTGTTGATCAAGAATGGATGGATCTTGTTGTACTGATCATAGAACTGGTTCATGTCAACCACCAAGTCTTTCACTACAGGAAGACCAGGCAATGGACGAACAGTAATTTCATTTGGTAAATCGTTCAGGTTCCAAAGACACGCCAAACCGTTTTTACCATTGATGTTCACGCCATCAGAACCACAAATACCTTCACGACATGAACGACGGAACGTTAAAGTCTCGTCCTGTACTTTTAATGCGAGAAGTGCGTCAAGCAACATACGGTGCTTGTCAGTCAGTTCCAGCTTAAAAGTTTGCATGTACGGTGCTTTATCCTTGTCAGGATCGTAGCGGTAGATATGAAATGTACGAGTACCTCTACTCATCTGAATTCTCCTGATTAGAATGTACGTGGTTTAGGTGGAATCGCGTCAACCGACAATGGACGGTAACGAACTGGCTTGTACTCTAGACGGTTATCCGCAGAGAACCATAAAGTGTGCTTCATCCACTCATCATCACGACGACCATATGGGTATTCAGCATGGTCTGGAGACTCTTCAAAGTCTACAACCGTATGTGCACCACGGCATTCTTTACGAGCAGCAGCTGAAATAAGCGTTGCTTTCGCAACTTCATACAAGTTTTCAACTTCAAGNNTTGCGTACGCGCGGTTCAATTGCAAGAATCTGCTTCACACCTTCGTCTAGAAGCGCAGATGTACGGAATACACCAGCGTGATCTTGAACGATATCACGGATTGCATCAGCAACGTCTTGAGCATTCTCACCTGTAGTCGATTCGTCAAGTTTACGAATACGTTCAACAGTTTCTTGAAGCACAGTTGTTGGAAGTGGCTCATATTCGCCATCGTGCTGTTTAGTCACATATTCAATGATATGTTGACCAGCAGCCTTACCAAATACAACCAAGTCAAGCAATGAGTTCGTACCTAGACGGTTCGCACCGTGTACAGATACACATGAACATTCACCGATTGCATAGAAGCCTTTTACTGGCTTAGCAAAGTCACGACCTTCGGCATTTGTAGAGTAAACGTCGGTGTCTTTATTGTAGTTAGCAACAAGCGCTTCAGTTTCACGAGACTCAGGAACAACCACTTGACCATGAATATTCGTTGGAATACCACCCATTTGGTAATGAATTGTTGGTACTACAGGAATTGGCTCTTTAGTGATGTCAACGTTCGCGAATTTCTTGCCAATCTCGAATACAGATGGAAGACGTTTCATGATCGTGTCAGCACCCAAGTGCGTCATATCAAGCAGGATGTAATCGCCTTTAGGACCACAACCACGACCTTCTTTGATCTCTTGGTCCATAGAACGTGATACGAAGTCACGTGGCGCCAAGTCTTTCAAAGTTGGTGCATAACGTTCCATGAACGGTTCGCCGTCTTTGTTACGAAGGATTGCACCTTCACCACGACAACCTTCAGTCAACAATACGCCTGCGCCCGCAACACCCGTTGGGTGGAATTGCCAGAATTCCATATCTTGTAATGGAATACCTGCACGAGCAGCCATACCAAGACCGTCACCAGTGTTGATATAAGCATTTGTAGATGCACGGTACACACGACCAGCACCACCAGTAGCGAACAAAGTCGCTTTTGCTTGGAATACTGCAATTTTACCAGTTTCCTGATCAATTGCTGTAACACCAAGAACGTCGCCTTTTTCGTTACGGATCAGGTCAAGCGCAATCCATTCAACGAAGAATTGAGTGCCCATTTTCACGTTGCTTTGATAAAGCGTGTGAAGAAGTGCGTGACCGGTACGATCGGCAGCAGCGCATGCACGTGGCACAGCTTTTTCACCGTAGTTTGCTGAGTGACCACCGAATGGACGCTGGTAAATTGTACCGTCAGCATTACGGTCAAATGGCATACCTAGATGTTCAAGTTCATAAACCACTTGAGGCGCTTCACGAGTCATGAACTCGATTGCGTCTTGGTCACCTAACCAGTCCGAACCTTTTACAGTGTCGTAGAAGTGGTAGTGCCAGTTATCTTCTTGCATGTTACCAAGAGATGCACCAATACCACCCTGCGCTGCAACAGTGTGCGAACGAGTTGGGAATACTTTAGTCAGAACCGCAACTTTCAAACCAGCTTGAGCAAGTTGGTAAGACGCACGCATACCTGAACCACCACCACCAACGATGACAGCATCGAAAGTTTCGTGCGGAATATTTGTGTAATCTTCTTTAGGGTTTATAGCGCCCATGATTGTTTCCTATCAATTCGCCCAAAAAATCTGGATCGCCCAGATTGCATATGCAAGTACAGCAATGATTACTGCTGAAGTCAGTACAAGGCGTAAACCTGAAGCTGAAGGACCCATTTGACGAGTAGTCACATAATCCGTGAATACCTGCCACATGCCGATCCATGCGTGTGCAACAAGAGATAAGACCGCCAACAAAGACATGATCTTCATTGGAACTGTCATCATAAAGCCGTACCACTGTTCAAAGTTGAAACCACCATTCAGTAGAATCCAACCCAGTACAACAACGGTATAAACAGCTAGAACTACAGCACTGACACGTTGGAGAAACCAATCGCGAGAACCTGAACCTGTTAAACCAGTAGCGCTTTTCATTAGAGTACGATCCATACAAATGCTGCAACAATACCGATTGCAGACAAGATTAATGCGATAGTAGATGCAACACGGCCACTTTCTAGTTCTTCAGCAACGCCAATGTCAGCAAGTAAATGCTTAACACCCGCAATAAAGTGAAAAATCAAGCCGGCGACAAATACCCATACAATGAAACGAACAATGAAACCGTTAAAGATTTCTTGAACTTGCGCAAAACCTTCAGGCGAAGACAATGACTTGTCTAAAATCCATAGAAGGACCGGTACGAGTAAGAATACGATAACACCTGAAAGACGGTGTAGAATTGATGCAATAGCCACGGGTGATTTTAAGTTTACTTCTAAAACTTGACCCATGGACAAATTGACAGGTCTGTTGCTTTTCACAGCGGGCATCCTGTAAGTAAAAACTCCATCCGGAGTTTGTTGGAATTAATTCGAAGGAAAGCTGGCATTCTTAGGCAAATACATGCCTAAAATCAAAACGACACTGAATTATAAAACGTGAACTATTAAAATACAAACGGCTGAATTTGGCTTTTTGGATAAAAAACTATTAAATAAGAATCATTAACAACAATAAGTCGGGCTTAATATATTATTCCGCCCTTTCAATTCCTATCTATATGATTGTTTTTAAATAATTAAGATGATCAATTCACTCGGTTTTAAGCCTGCAGGACCATGTTTGAGTTTTAGACTAAAGACGCACAGTTCCATCACAAATATTATTTAAATCTCTTTTTAATTCAGATTTAAATCAAGCGCCTATATTTAACAGACCACTTGCCCCAATTCAGCAGCAGCACAGTGATTCAGATAACCTGATGTTAAATAGCGACTTAGTGCATCAGATGATGGGTTTTTCAATCAATTTGAAGCATTTAGATTCAAAAAATCATTCATTTATTTTTATCCTGCCTAGCTTTGCTGCAAAGTTGGCCATTTATTAAGCTATTTTTTAATCAATTAAACCGGATTTAAAATTCAATTAATTGCTTTTATTTATAATTCCACCTGTGAAATTCAGCTTGGTAAAAACGATGTAAGTTATGAGATTTATATAGTTTTAAGCATATTCACCTTAATCTCTCACTATTTTCGCTCGCATTTCTTGCTACGAAAAAACGCTTACAAATGCCCCAGGCAGTCTATTTTTTTCTGCACCTCTGCATCAATTTGACTTATTATAGAGGTTTGATGCTGTGATTTTACTGAACTTTTTATACTGAGCGAATATGACTAAACCGCTGTGCGGCCGCCATTTTTTCATCCATAAGTATAATTGACAAAATTTCAGTACTCACTAATCTTATAGCAAATTTTTGATCCGTCCGTTTTGTGCATTAAAAGATTGATAGACAAAGCGGATATACATTCACCAGGACAGGAGATCTATTGAATGTCTGAAGCAACTGGCAAGAAAGCCGTTTTACAGCTTGATGGCAAAGAAATTGAACTACCAATTTACAGCGGCACATTGGGCCCAGATGTAATCGACGTTAAAGATGTGTTGGCTGCAGGTCACTTTACTTTTGATCCTGGTTTTATGGCGACAGCTGCGTGCGAGTCTAAAATCACGTTCATCGATGGTAACAAAGGTGTACTTTTACACCGTGGCTACCCAATCGATCAATTGGCGACTAAAGCTGATTACCTGGAAACTTGCTATTTATTGTTAAATGGCGAACTTCCAACTGCTGAGCAAAAAGAAGAATTTGACGCTAAAGTACGTAACCATACGATGGTTCACGATCAAGTTAGCCGTTTCTACAATGGTTTCCGTCGTGATGCGCATCCTATGGCGATCATGGTAGGTGTGGTTGGTGCGTTGTCTGCGTTCTATCACAACAACCTTGACATCGAAGATGTGAACCACCGTGAAATCACTGCGATTCGTTTAATCGCGAAGATTCCTACGCTGGCGGCTTGGAGCTACAAGTACACCATTGGTCAACCATTCGTTTACCCACGTAATGACCTTGGTTATGCAGAAAACTTCCTGCACATGATGTTTGCTACTCCTGCAGATCGTGATTACAAAGTTGATCCGATCCTTGCAAAAGCAATGGACCGTATCTTCACGCTTCATGCTGACCACGAACAAAATGCTTCTACGTCTACCGTACGTTTAGCTGGTTCTACTGGTGCTAACCCGTATGCATGTATCGCTGCTGGTATCTCTGCACTTTGGGGTCCTGCTCATGGCGGCGCGAACGAAGCTGTTCTTAAGATGCTTGACGAAATCGGCACTGTAGAAAACGTTGCTGGCTTCATGGAAAAAGTGAAGACTAAAGAAGTTAAACTGATGGGCTTTGGTCACCGAGTTTACAAAAACTTCGATCCACGCGCGAAAGTAATGAAAGAAACTTGTGACGAAGTTCTTGGTGCACTTGGCATCAATGATCCACAGCTTGCATTGGCTATGGAACTTGAACGTATCGCACTTTCTGACGAATACTTCATCAAGCGTAACCTTTACCCGAACGTAGACTTCTACTCAGGTATCATCCTTAAAGCGATTGGTATCCCGACTGAAATGTTTACTGTGATCTTCGCGCTTGCACGTACTGTTGGCTGGATCAGCCACTGGTTAGAAATGCACAGCGGTCCTTACAAGATCGGTCGTCCTCGTCAGCTTTACACTGGCGAAGTTCAACGCGATATCGTTCGTTAATTCGAACCGCGTCGAAAGACTCAAGAAAACCACCCACCCGGGTGGTTTTTTTAGCACTGACAAAAGCCTACAAAAAGTTGATCTGAAACGTTTTAAAATGAATATATGAAAATTATATTCACGGATTAAGTCACCTAAAAACAGGACGTATATTGAATGCTGTTGTATTTTCTGCCCTTTATTTTGAGACTGGTTCGTTTTGAACAGTTTAAGTGCCGCAGTTTAACGTCTGGTGAAATCAAAATTTCCCAACGAGTATTTGGCAACCTGATCGATTATTCCCGCGTTAAAATCATGAATCACCCCTACCTGCCCTGGCAATCCAAACATGTCATTATGGCGCCCAGTGGCTACATACATGTACGCAATTTAAATTATCGGGAAGATTATTCACGCGAGAGTTTATCTTATCAAGCGCTCTTTATTCATGAGATGGCGCATATTTATCAACACCAATGCCGCATCAATGTGCTTTTAAAAGGCGCATTTTTACAAAGTGCTTATTTTCTTAGCTTGGGAAAATATAATCCGTACAAATATCAATTTAATCCCAACAAATCATTTTCAACCTACAATATTGAACAGCAAGGCGATATTGCCCGGGATATTTTTCTAAAAAAAATTCCGAATATTATTTTAAA
>DFCG01000180.1:13417-16513 GCA_002367455.1 Acinetobacter sp. UBA3060
GCATATTTTAAAAGCCAAAATTTAGATTTCAGTCTTTAAATCTATATAAGCCTAGATGCATAAAAAATCAGCATATTTTCTAATTTTATATAATAACTTTTTTCACTCAATGCCTGTTCTGCTAAATCAGCTCTAGCTTATCGATAAAATTTCGATAAAATAAGCCGGTATGATTATTTTGCATCGCAGATTAAGATTCAATGATCATGCGATAAAAAGTTTTTTTATTTAAGCCATTTGGCATTTTATGAATATCGANNTTGCTCAATTCTCTCCACATGTGGGCAATCTGGATGCAAATACGCAAAAAATGATTGATCTGGCCAATCAGGCTAAAAAAGATAAAGCGGATCTGATTATCTTTCCTGAACTTTCAACGCTGGGCTACCCTGCAGAAGACTTATTAATTCGCCCGAGCCTGGTGAAACGCACCAAAGCGGCTTTTGAAAAACTGACTGAAGTAAAAGATATTGTCATGGTCTTTGGTTTTGTTAATCAAACTGAAGATGGTCAGCGTTATAACTCGGCTGCTGTCATGAAAGATGGCGAAGTACTGGGTGTTTATAACAAGCAAGTGTTGCCAAACTATGGCGTATTTGATGAAAAGCGTTATTTTGGCGAAGGTCATCAGCATCTGGTTTTTGAGTATCTTGGACATAAATTTGGCGTACTGATCTGTGAAGATGTCTGGTCTTTAGCCACTGTTCAGCAACTGGCAAAATTGAATATCGACACAGCTTTGGTACTGAATGCATCGCCATATGAAGTGGGTAAACCACAACATCGCATTGAAACCATGGCGGCCTTGGTCAAACAGCTAAATATCAATCTGGTGTACTGTAACCAGGTCGGTGGGCAGGATGATCTGATCTTTGACGGTACCAGTTTTGTGCTCAACAAATCTGGCGAGGTGGCTTTACAGGCACCAACTTTCCAGGAAAATCTGGCAATTGCAGAATTTAATGCTGAACAGCTGCAATTCAGCAAAGGTGCAATTGCACCTGCTTTAGACACCATGGCTGAGATTTATCAAAGCCTGGTCATGGCTACACGTGATTATGTACAGCGTTCTGGCTTCCCAGGTGTGATTCTGGGACTGTCTGGCGGCATTGACTCTGCCCTGACCCTAGCGATTGCTGTAGATGCGCTTGGCGCAGACAAAGTTCAAGCTGTGATGATGCCATATACTTATACCGCACAAATCAGTGTCGAAGATGCAGCGGCTCAAGCCAAAAATATGGGCGTGACTTTCGGTATTGCCGAAATCAATCCTGTGGTAAGCGGCTTTATGCAGGTGCTGTTCCCATTCTTTGGTAATGTTCCAGTCGATGCCACCGAAGAAAACCTGCAAGCACGTTCACGTGGCACCTTATTAATGGCCCTGTCTAACAAATTTGGTAATCTGGTGCTGGCAACTGGTAATAAATCTGAACTAGCTGTCGGTTATTGCACCCTGTATGGCGATATGGTCGGTGGTTATGCGGTTTTGAAAGATGTGTATAAAACCATTGTGTTTGAACTGGCGAAATATCGTAACAGCATTTCAGAAACTCCAGTGATTCCGGAACGTGTGATTACCCGCCCACCTTCAGCAGAACTGCGTCCAGATCAGGTCGATCAAGACTCTTTACCTGCCTATGACATTCTAGATGCGATCTTGTACTCTTATATTGAAGAAGATATGAGTCAAGACGATATCATTGCCAAAGGCTTTGATGCTGAAGTCGTGAAAAAAGTGATTCGTCTGGTTGATATCAATGAGTACAAGCGCCGCCAAGGTGCCATTGGGCCACGTATCAGTTCACGTTCTTATGGCCGTGAGCGTCGTTATCCAATCGTCAATGGATGGAAAGCAGGTAGCTAAATTCTGCTCTCAATGATGTAAATCAGAATCGTCCAAGTGAATGCTTGGGCGATTTTTTTATGCGACAGTAAAATGAAGATCAGACTCAATATTAAGGAAAAATGATGTTTTGAGAAATCTGAAAAAATTAGTGGATGCTTCAAATATTTTTTATAGTTTGCAGTACTTTTTAAAAGACAAAAAAAGAGACCAAGCTGAGAGCTTGGTCTTTTAAAATGGTGGCTATGACGAGACTTGAACTTGTGACCCCCGCATTATGAGTGCGGTGCTCTAACCAACTGAGCTACATAGCCGTAAACTGTGTGCGCATTATCGTAATTTCAGCTTCTATCGTCAAGCATTTTAAAACACAAATGTTCAGTCTTTATGCAAATACGGAATAAACTTTTAAATTTTAAACAAAAAAGGTTTTTTTAGTATGTAATTCACGCATTCATAGCACCCTTTAATTCTTCGAGGATTCATCAAATGTATAAAATCAAAATATCTATTTTACTCATTGGCCTTTCAAGTCTGAGTGCCTGCCAGATCATCTCGCCTATTTTCGTAGATTATAATGGCGTCAGACGTGATGTGGCACAGTGGATTAATCAGCAGCAACTGATGAGCATGCAGCAAAAACGATCTTTGGCACAACTCAGCAGAGCACAGCAGAAAATCGAGCCCTATCCGGAATATGAGCAGAGTCAACGACTGGCGGTAACCCGGGAAAATCAGATTGCATTACATTGTGCGCGTTTACATGTGACAGAACATAAAATCCGGCAGCTACAGCAAAAAATTTATGCAGGTGAAACTCAAACAATTTTAAATCGTTATGAACAGCTGTCACCGCAAATAAAATTAGACCCGACCTCTATTCGATGTGATTAATCACTGTCTTAAGCTATCACATTAATTACATATAAATTATTAACTTAGGCTAAATAAACAACTCGGTTCAATAGCTCTAAACAGGTGCTTTATTCTTTAATCTATTAGACATTATACCTATGTATTTACTTGGTTTTATTTTTATACAATACAGGCTATGATCAAAGTATAAACAACTATTCGTACCCGGTTTAACGCGTCATAATTTTATAACTCTAAATTCCCCTTAGGAGAATTCTAATGCCTTTTGAACATATTTTAGTACCTGTTGACGGTTCAGAAACATCGTATGCTGCAGTAGATAAAGCTGTAGAAATTGCCAAAGCATTTAACAGTAAAGTCACAGTGGTTCAAGTGCT
>DFCG01000146.1:0-13689 GCA_002367455.1 Acinetobacter sp. UBA3060
CTTATTATTTTAGCGTTCGACTTTTAATACCGCTAAGAACGCTTCTTGCGGGATTTCTACGCTACCCACCTGTTTCATGCGTTTCTTACCTTCTTTCTGTTTAGACAGAAGTTTTTTCTTACGTGACACGTCACCACCATAACACTTCGCCAATACGTTTTTACGCATCGCTTTCACAGTCGAACGTGCAATGATTTGCGCACCAATTGCCGCCTGAATCGCGACATCAAACATTTGACGTGGAATCAGGTCTTTCATTTTTTCAACCAGTGCAATACCACGATGACGTGCATCATTACGGTGACAGATCATCGCCAAAGCATCGACTTTTTCCCCATTGATCAAGACATCTACTTTGACTAAAAATGAGCTTTCAAAACGGACAAAGTTATAGTCCAGTGATGCAAAACCACGTGAACAAGACTTCAATTTATCAAAGAAGTCCATGACCACTTCGGCCATTGGAATTTCGAAAGTAATGGAAACCTGATTCGCCATAAACTTCATGTCTTTTTGCACACCACGGCGCTCAACACATAACGTCATGACGTTACCCAAGTATTCTTGCGGTACCAGAATATGACACTCAGCAATCGGTTCACGTAAATCTTCAACCGTTGAACCATCCGGCATTTTGGATGGACTGTCGATATAAATCGTCTGACCATTCTTCATCACCGCTTCATAAATTACGGTTGGCGCAGAAGAAATCAGGTCAAGATCATACTCGCGTTCCAGACGCTCCTGTACGATTTCCATGTGCAGCATGCCCAAGAAACCACAGCGGAAACCAAAACCGAGCGCATCTGAACTTTCAGGTTCAAAGAACAAAGCCGAGTCATTGATTTGCAGCTTGTGCAATGCTTCACGGAAAGGTTCAAAATCGCTGGCATCAATCGGGAATAGACCAGCATAAACCTGTGGTTTCACCTTTTTAAAGCCCGGCAATGTTGCCACTTCAGGTGTGGTTGCCAAGGTAATCGTATCACCGACTGGCGCACCGAAAATATCTTTGATACCGGCAATGACAAAACCAACTTCACCCGCTTCCAGCATACCGGTTTCAGTATGTTTCGGGTTAAAGATACCTACAGAAGTAATAATATGCGTTTGACCAGTTGATTTGATCAACATCTTGTCGCCTTTACGCACTCGACCCTGCTTGACCCGAACCAGAGAAACTACACCAAGGTAGTTATCAAACCATGAATCCACAATCAGCGCTTGTAATGGCGCTTCGCGATCACCCTCAGGTGCAGGAATTACATTGACCAGTGTTTCAAGCACACCTTCAATACCTAAACCTGTTTTTGCAGAACAGGTTGGCGCTTCTGTGGCTTCAATCCCGATAATGTCTTCAATTTCCTGAATGACACGTTCAGGTTCAGCTTGCGGCAAGTCGATCTTGTTCAGTACCGGAAGTACTTCCAGACCTTGTTCAATTGCGGTATAGCAGTTAGCAACAGACTGTGCTTCTACGCCCTGCGCAGCATCTACAACCAGCAAGGCACCTTCACAGGCAGCAAGGGAGCGTGAGACTTCATACGAGAAGTCGACGTGTCCCGGTGTATCAATAAAGTTCAACTGATACTCTTGACCGTTGGGATGCGTATAGTACAAGGTTACCGAAGTGGCTTTAATGGTAATCCCACGTTCGCGCTCAAGCTCCATTGAGTCAAGGACTTGAGCCTGCATTTCACGATCTTGCAAGCCGCCACAAGTTTGAATAAAGCGATCCGCTAGGGTCGATTTACCGTGGTCAATGTGCGCAATAATCGAGAAGTTACGAATGTTTTTAATATCAACAGATTTTTTAGCTTGCGCCATGGGTTACCTTGAGAAAAAACACGCTATGTAATTTAAAAATATTACATAACAAAAGCCGAATAGAAATTGCGAAGGATTATAGCAGAATGGTGATCTAGAAAAAGAATTATATTTTTTCCTTTATTCCCTAGGTCGCGTACACCTCAGTCAGATGAAATCTGGATCACCATGATTAGAAAATAGCTCCCCAGCTCCACTTCTTCCTCAATATTATCAAAGTGTACTGATCAAACTGGAAAATGTTGCCTCATTAATCCAGATGTAAAGTTGAAAAGTCAAAAGGATTTACATGCTCTGAAAGTGGCTGATAAGCCTGAGTAAAAGTTGGTGACATACGTTTTGGACGCCCCGTGGCCATTTCGATACAAGCCCATTGCGTACTGCCGTTAAACAACAGGGTCTGATCCTGTGGTCGATAAAATGCGTATTGTCTAAAGGAATACAGGGCATTGATATCATTCAGCCAAGTGCGCAGAATAATCTCGTCTCCTTCAAAAGCTGCCTTGCGATATTGCACCTGATGTTCAACTGCGACCATGGCATGTTTCAGCTCTACATATTGCTTGAGTCCCAAGCCCAGTTTTTCAATATGAGCTGATGCGACATCCTGCATCCATTGCACATAGACCACATTGTTCACATGACCCAAACCATCAATATGTTTGGCTTGTACCTTTAAAGAAAGATCAAAAATACCACTCACTTTGCTGTTATCCTTTCCATGATTTTAAGGCTATAGAGTCTACCGAATTTATCGCTGGGGTAAATTGCAAAAAATAAAAAACCGCTTATACAAGCGGTCTTTCACAAAAATCTAGCAATTTTATGAGATACGCATCCCGACCACCGCAAGCTGCCCCTGACGAATCAAAGTCACGCGCGCGATGCTACCCTTTTTCAGTTCAGACACCTCCTGCACAAACTGATTTGAATTCAGTACTGTCTGGTTATTAATTTGAGTGATCACATCATTCGGCATGATTCGTGCCTGTGCTGCAATACCACCCGGACGTACATCCTGAATCACCACACCGCCTTTGATTTCCAGACTCGCCAACTCTGCTGGACTTAAGTCACGAATTGAAACCCCGATCACTGGTCCTTTGTTTGGTTGAGCCTGTGTGCCTGCTTTTGCCGGAGTATCATCTGGTGCCGCACTTAAAGTCGCTGCAATACTACGACGTTTATCATCACGCAAGATTTCAAGTTGTACCTGCTGCTGAGGTGCAGTACGGTTCAGATAGTTCAACAGTTCACTGGTACGTGAAATTGGGGTACCGTTGTATTTCAAGATGACATCACTGGCACGCAGACCTGCACGTGCAGCCGGAGAGTTTGGTGCAACCTGAGTTACCAGAGAACCTTCTGGTTTAGGTAAGTTATAAGATTCGGCCAGGTTACGGTCGATATCCTGTAAACTTACGCCCAGATAAGAGCGGGTCACTTTACCATTCTTCTTCAGTTGATCTGCAACTTCCATTGCCACATCAATCGGAATCGAAAAGGATAAGCCCATATACCCACCGGTTCCACTAAAGATCCGTGAGTTGACACCGACTACTTCACCACGCTGGTTAAACAGAGGGCCACCTGAGTTACCCGGGTTCAATGCTACATCTGTCTGGATGAAAGGTACTGCAGTTTCACCCATCATATTACGCATTTTGGCACTGACAATTCCGGCAGAAGCTGAATAATCAAAACCAAATGGCGAACCAATTGCGAGTACAGGCTCACCAACACGTAAGCGTCCTACATCCCCTGTCCGTAATTCTGGAAAATTCGAGCCATTAACTTTAAGCAAAGCTACGTCAGTTCGTGCATCACTCCCAACAACAGTGGCATCAATTTCCCGACGGTCATTCAGGGTAATGGTGACTTTGGAAGCATCTTCAACCACATGATGATTGGTCAGCAGATAGCCATCCTTGCTGATAAAGAATGCACTGCCATAACCGGTTTTTTCCTGTGGCATACGCTGCTGCGGAATAATCACCTGATTGCCAAAAAAGCGGCGCAGAATTTCCGGCACTTGTTGTTGTAAGAGCTCTTCTTCGCTCATTTTTTTAACGACATTGACACTGACCACTGCAGGACTGACCTGCTCGACCAGATTTGAAAAATCAACCGGCGTTACAGCCTGCAACTGTGCAGCACTCATGGTGAGAGTGGCTGCAAATAATCCTTTTTTTAAGTCTAGAATTTTCATATAAATTATTCACTCAAATTATTGATAAATTTATGTAAATAGGTTTTATCACAAACACTGTAAAGTTTAAGTAATAATATGTTTCAATACTTTATTCTGGGCAATATCTCATTATTAAAGCATTAAGTTAAGGCTTTGATTGATTTTTTTCATCAATAAATGAACACTTCAACGCTTGCCTTTTGTACAAAAAAGCGCTGTTATTACCAAACTTTTTTAAAATTAGCTGATGGACATGTCTAATTTATCCCTTACCCATCAATTTGACGTCATTATTGTGGGCAGTGGCGGTGCTGGTTTAAGTTTAGCCTTATCGCTCCCAGATCATTTTAATATTGCAGTCTTAGCGAAATCCACCCTGACAGATGCCAGTACCTTTTATGCTCAAGGCGGCGTGGCCGCAGTATTGGATGAAATGGACTCAATTGAACAGCATATTGATGACACGATGATTGCAGGCGCACAGCTATGTGAAATGGATGCGGTTAAACAGACGGTAGAAGGTGGCAAACCTTCAGTTGATTTCCTGCTGAAACACGGCGTGCAATTTACTCTGGATGAACAGGAACAGTTACATCTCACCCGTGAAGGTGGTCATTCACAGCGCCGAATTATTCATGCGGCCGATGCGACTGGTCGTGCCATTTCCACCACCTTGGTACAACGGGCCCAAGAAAAACAGAATATTAAAATCTTTGAAAATTATATTGCGATTGACCTGATCTGTTCACAAAAGCTCGGTTTAGACGGCGATAATCGTGCGCTGGGTTTATATGCCCTGGATGAAACAACTGAAAAAGTGCATACCTTCTTGGCTCCATTTACCGCCCTTGCCTGTGGCGGTGCTATGAAAGCTTATCTTTACACCTCAAATCCCGACATTGCCACGGGTGATGGTATTGCCATGGCTTATCGTGCCGGCTGCCGGGTCGCCAANNCGTGCCATCGACTATGAAATCAAGCGTCTCGGTATTCGTCATGTCTGGCTGGACATTACCCATAAAGATGAAAGCTTTGTCAAAGAGCATTTCCCGACTCTGTATGCCCGTTTGCTTGAACTAGGGATCGATATTACCAAAGACATGATTCCAGTCGTTCCGGCAGCCCATTACACTTGCGGTGGCGTCGTGGTCGATGAAAACAGTCAGACTGATATTGCTGGACTCTATGCAATTGGGGAAACCTCTTATACTGGCCTGCATGGTGCTAACCGTATGGCCAGTAACTCACTTTTAGAATGTTTTGTCTATGGAATGAGTGCAGCCAAGCACATTCAGGAAAATTTCAAGGCCGATCAGCCAGCTCCTGCAGTCCCATCTTGGGATGATTCTCAGGTGACCAACCCGGATGAAGATGTGGTGATTCTGCAAAACTGGGATGAGCTACGTCAGACCATGTGGAACTATGTGGGCATTGTCCGCACCACCAAACGCTTGGAACGTGCACTACATCGCATTGAAATGCTGAAAAAAGAAATTACCGAGTATTATCAGGATTACCAGGTCAGCAAAAATCTGATCGAGCTGCGCAATCTAGTTTTAGTGTCTGAGATGATCGTGCGCTGTGCCATGCACCGCAAAGAATCTCGCGGTCTGCATTTCACCTTGGATTATCCCGAGCTGCTACCAGAACTACGTAAAACAGTCCTCGTCCCACCAAATTTTGAAGTGGAAACACCTTTGGTGAATTGTTAAAAGTGGATGGAGATAACACCCTTGGGTGATATCTCCTTTTCTTTTTAGATTTTTATCTGCTCAAATTTAGCTTAGGCTATTTACAATCAGTCTTCTATTTTTCAGCTAATTAACGTCGTGGTGGAATTGAATATGTTCCAGTCACATGCGCCACAGGTTCATCCTGATCAATCGAATAAATCCAGACCTCTCCCACGATCAGTGCCTTGCCGACCTTGATCAGCTTACACTCTCCCCGTATATCTGTTCCACCTGAAGGTTTACGTAAAAAGTTGATATTCAGATTGGTCGTGACAGCCAAACCGACCAATCCAATTTCACCCAGAATGGCGACATAAAGAGCAAAATCCGCCAAGGTCATCATGGTTGGACCAGAAACGGTACCGCCTGGACGCAACTCCTCTGATCTCACCTGATAAAGTAGAGTGGCTCCACGCGGAGAAATGGCTTCAATCCGGCACTTCTCCAGGCTTTGTGGAAATTCTTGTTGTAAAAATTGTTCTATCTCTGTTTTGGTCGTTTTCATCTTATTAAAAAAATCTTCTATATCAGTCTTAATATAGAAGATTCTTCACAGATAAACCTAGAGAAAAATTAAATAAAAAGTATTTTAATTCCAAGCTTATTTTAAATAACTTAAGGCCTGCTCAAATACCTGCTCAGGCGTTTGAGTTGCATCCAGACGTTTGATCCGTTCAGGATGACGTTGCCATAAAGTTTCATATCCCGCTCTCACTTTCTCAAAGAAAGTGACTTTTTCCTGTTCAAAGCGATCCAGCGCACCACGTTCACGTGCTCGGTTCATCCCCAATTCAATAGGCGCTTCTAACCAGAAAGTAATGTCCGGCATGCGTGCGACAAAGTGGTCATTGAGTAATTGCAACTTTGTTTCACTGAGACCCCGACCTGCACATTGATAGGCAAAGCTGGCATCGCTAAAACGGTCACACAGGACAATTTTCCCGGCTGCTAATGCAGGCAGAATCACTTGTGCCAGATGCTGGGCACGCGCTGCATACATCAATAACAGCTCGGTATCATGCGCCATGGCTTCTTCATGGTTCACAGCCAGCAACAGCGAGCGAATCTGCTCAGCCATCGGGGTTCCACCGGGTTCACGAGTCAAAATAACATCTTTGCCCTGGGCGATAAAGTCTTCATAGATCGAACGAATGAGCGTGGTTTTACCTACACCTTCTGTGCCTTCAAAGCTAATAAACATACTCATTCCTTATTTTTCGAGCGTAAAGTCGTCAGATATTCCTGTACGGCTTTATTGTGGTCATTCAGATTGCTCGTGAACTTATGTCCACCATTACCGGTAGCGACAAAATACAGGTTGTCAGAATTATCCGGATGCATGGCTGCTTCAATGGCTTTCTTGCTTGGCAACGCAATTGGCGTTGGCGGCAAACCTGAAATAGTATAGGTGTTATACGGCGTCGGTGTGCGTAAATCTTTACGGGTAATATTGCCATTATAATTATCGCCCATTCCGTAAATCACTGTTGGATCGGTCTGTAAACGCATGCCAATTTTTAAACGGCGTACAAATACCCCAGAAACCTGTTCCAATTCACGATCTACACTGGTCTCTTTTTCAATAATCGATGCCATAATCAGCGCGTCATATTTATTCTGATATGGCAGATCAGTTGCACGTTTCGCCCACGCCTCATCCAGTGCTTTCATCTGTCGCTGATAAAGATTGGTCAGAATTTTACGGTCAGTTTCACCTTTGGCAAAGAAATAAGTATCCGGTGCAAACAGCCCTTCAGGATGTGAAAACGGAATATTCAGTTCTTTGAGTAATTGCTCAGTAGGCAGATGCAGCACTTCTTTGGTGACCAGATCATTTTTCTTCAGGGCATCAATCAGTTGCTTAAAAGTCGTTCCTTCAATCACCAGAATCCGGCTCATCTGGGCATTGTCTGCATCGGAAATCATCTCCAAGACCTGACGGATGCTCATGCCCTGGCGCACTTCATACACGCCCGCTTTCATGCTGTCATGAATCATGATGCGCTGATACAGCTTGAGAATGATCGGAAAACTCACCTGATTTTCTTTGGCCAGACGATCAATAAAACCGGAATAGGTTTGACCAGATTCAATCGCGAGCAGCTGTTTTTTTCCTTCGACAGGATACTCCTTCCACAAACTGCTTTTCAGGATCAACGCCAAGATCAAAGCAATCCCCATCAGGACCAAGACAATTCCTTTGAAAGATGAGGAGAATCTCGCTTTATTTTTCTTTTTGGCTTTAGGTTTGGAAGCTGACATATTAAGACATCTGGTTCAATCGAAGACGGTTAAAAATTTCAATACAAGCATCGCCATCCAAGGTTCGCTGCTCAAATTGCGTGACAATTTTCATCGGGCTGAGTGCATTGCAGAAAAACAGGCTTTGAATATGGTTGATTTCATCCATATCGATACAGCGTTGCTGACAGCTAATTCCCTGATCTTGCATACGTTGTAGAATTTCTGCACGCATGACACCGAAGACGCCATTATAACGAAGTTCCGGCGTAATCCATGTATTGTTTATACGAATGAAACAATTACTGCTTACCCCTTCGACAACACCGCCCTGTACATCTGTCACCAGGGCCTCAGGCCAGCCGCTTTGATCTGCTTCCTGTTTCAGCAAAACCTGCTCCAGACGGTTTAAGGTTTTTAGCCCGACCAGACTGGGCATCGTCAATCCTAATGCCTGCTGTAAGATGCCACTTTGAATCTGCTCAAACTTAAATTCCTGTACAGTTTGAGGGTAATAAAATAGCCAGAGATCTCCAGGATGATCCGGCAGGCTATAACCGCGCTGACCGATTCCACGACTCAGCACAATCTTTAATGTTCCATTCAGCTCACGTTCAGACTGCCGTAAAATCTGTAAACTTTCTGAAATCAGATCAAGATTGGCATTCAGGCTTAATTTTTGATTGCTGATTTGCAAACGTGCCAGATGACGATCATATAATTCAATCCGGTTATGCCGAATCCGGGCCGTGGTAAAACAGCCATCACCATAATGAAAGCCACGATCCAGCACATCTATCTGGCTGACCTGTTGGGCATTTTTTAAATACAGCATATTTTGCAGCCTCTAAAATGAAAAATTGAGCAGTCAGATTCAGGCTTCACCTATATATCTTTTTTACTCACATCCAATTCTTTTTTAATTATTTTTTATGCAAAAAATCTCAAGCTATTCTTGCCTCATCTAACAAAAGCTAAAAAACTTGAGGCAAAAAATGAACACGCGTAAATTAAAAATTGGGGTACTGGCAGCGCTACTTTCAGCAAGCGCCTTAAGCGTTTCAGCAAAAGATTTCCTGAACGTGTCTTATGACCCGACTCGCGAATTGTACGACAACTTTAATAAAGAATTCAGTGCTTACTGGAAAAAAACCACTGGCCAGGAAGTCAATTATAAACAGTCGCATGGCGGTTCAGGCAAACAGGCACGTGCGGTGATTGATGGTCTGGATGCAGATGTTGTAACACTGGCACTGGCAGCAGATATTGATGAAATTGCAGAACGTGGTTTGCTGCCTAAAGACTGGCAAAAGAAATTCCCGCAGAATTCGACACCCTATACTTCAACCATCGTTTTTCTTGTACGTAAAGGCAATCCAAAAGGAATCAAAGACTGGGGAGATCTGGTTAAACCAGGCGTAGACATTATTACCCCGAACCCAAAAACTTCAGGTGGTGCACGCTGGAATTATCTGGCTGCCTGGGCGTGGGCCAAACACCAGAAAGGTGGCAATGATGCCAAAGCACAAGACTTTGTCCGTCAAATCTACAAACAAACCAAAGTACTGGATTCGGGTGCACGTGGTGCTACCACGACTTTCGCTGAACGCGGGATTGGGGATGTATTACTGGCTTGGGAAAATGAAGCACATTTGGCCGTCCGCGAACAGCCGGGAAAATTTGAAATCATTACTCCTTCTCTGTCTATTCTGGCTGAACCACCCGTGGCAATCGTAGAAAAAAATGCCAAGAAAGATGGTAATGAACATCTGGCCAAAGCCTATTTAAATTACCTCTATTCACCTGCTGGACAGACTGTGGCGGCGAAAAACTTTTACCGTCCACGTAATGCGAATGTATTAAAGCAATACAGTACCGTATTCAAGTCCTTAAAACTGGTCACCATTGATAAAGAATTTGGTGGCTGGACCAAGGTTCAGAAACAGCATTTTGACAATGGCGGTGTGTTTGATCAGATTGTCAAAGCCAATCACGCAAAATAATACTTTAAATGCAGTTCATTATGGCCTTTATTCATAAGGCCATTCTTATTTCAAACACTTAAGAGCTTATTTATCTCTTTTTTTCATATAAAATTCATTTTTAATTATTTTTTATGCATAAAGAATAAGTTTATTCTGCGCTTATGTTACAGAACATATCAGAGATTCAGTCCAGATGAGCATTTCAAACACATTAAAACTTGGGGTTTTAGCAGCTGTTATCTCGGCAACCTCATTTGGTGCAGCAGCACGTGATTTTCTCAATGTATCCTATGATCCGACCCGTGAACTGTATGAAGATGTAAATAAGAATTTTGGCAAATATTGGGAAAGCCGTACCGGTCAAAAAATCAATTTCAAGCAATCGCATGGCGGTTCAGGCAAACAGGCACGTGCCGTGATTGATGGTCTGGATGCTGATGTAGTCACGTTGGCACTGGCGGCCGATATTGATGTGCTGGCAGAAAAAGCTAAACTGTTACCTGCGGACTGGCAAAAGAAATTGCCGCAAAACTCGACGCCTTATACTTCAACCATCGTGTTCCTGGTGCGTAAAGGCAATCCGAAAGAGATTAAGGACTGGGGTGATCTGGTCAAACCGGGCGTAGCAATCATTACCCCAAACCCGAAAACTTCAGGCGGTGCACGCTGGAATTATCTGGCGGCTTGGGCTTGGGCCAAACATCAGGCGGGCGGCAACGATAAGACTGCGCAAGAATTTGTTCGTAAAATTTATAAAAATACCAAAGTTCTGGATTCCGGGGCACGTGGTTCAACCACGACCTTTGCTGAACGTGGCATTGGGGATGTTTTACTCGCATGGGAAAACGAAGCGCATTTAGCCCTTCGCGAACAGCCGGGCAAGTTTGAAATTATTACCCCTTCTCTGTCGATTCTGGCTGAGCCACCGGTGGCGATTGTAGAAAAAAATGCCAAGAAAAAAGGCAACCAGTACTTGGCTCAAGGTTATTTGAACTTCCTGTATTCGCCATTGGGTCAAGACCTGGCAGGCAAACATTATTATCGTCCACGTAGTGAAGCCGCTTTAAAAAAATATAAGCATGTGTTCAAACCACTAAAACTGGTGACGATTGATCAGGAATTTGGCGGCTGGAGCAAGGTACAAAAAGCCCACTTTGAAAATGGTGGTGTATTTGACCAGATCGTTAAAGCCAACAGCGCGAAATAATTTTCCAAGCTGATTGATACAGGAGCATCGACATGATTCATACGCTTATCGTTCCCGGTGTAGGTGGCAGTGAATATAACCACTGGCAAACCTGCTTACAGCACCGGCTGATGCGATGCTCCCGTGTGCAGCAAAAGGACTGGAATCATCCGGTACTGGATGTCTGGGTGGCAGAATTTGTCAAAACTCTGCAAGCCATTCCAGCAGAGGTTCAGATTGTCGCACACAGCTTTGGCTGTCTGACCAGTATTGCGGCCCTTGCCCAACATCCCGAACTCAACGCAAAAGTAAAAAATCTGCTATTGGTGGCACCAGCTAATCCGGCACGATTTGGGGAAAATGGTTTTTCGCGCGACAGTCAGACTGACTACAGCACCTATTTTCAACGGCTCAAGCTTCAGGTGCCCACCACGTTATTGATCAGTGAAAATGATCCCTGGTTAAGTTTTGAAGATGCCCACATACTGGCCCAAACCTGGAAAATCAAACCAATTAATCTGGGTGCAGTCGGTCATGTCAATGTCGCTTCTGGTTTTGGCCCTTTTCCTGAAATTGAACACTATTTGATTTCAGAAAACACTATGCCCCATATCAGCAAAGTTGATGAGAGCAAGTGTTATTTTAAATTTGCATTTTAGTCGCTGCAAACTATGCTTGTGCCAAATTTATTTTCTAATTTCGCTGGTTATTTTTAATCAGCATTCTCTCTTTTGAGGAGTAATCATGTCGCAGCGATCCCGAGTGCTGCCAGGATTTGGTCTTTCTCTAGGCTTTACCCTAGCGTATTTGTCATTAATCGTTTTGATCCCGCTGTCAGCTGTTTTTATTAAATCACTGGGCATTGGCTGGGATGGCTTATGGGAAATCCTGAGCTCTGAACGTATCTTGAAATCATTGCAGTTAAGTTTCACCGCGGCCATTGTCGCTGCACTGGTCAATGTAGTTTTTGGCCTGTTGCTGGCGTGGTGTCTGGTACGTTACAGCTTTCCGGGCAAACGCATAGTCGATGCTCTGGTAGATTTGCCATTTGCCTTGCCAACTGCAGTTGCGGGTATTGCCCTGACCTCTTTATATGCACCGACCGGCTGGATTGGTCAATATTTAGAACCAATTGGCATTCAAGTCGCTTATACCCCGATTGGTATTACTTTGGCATTGATCTTTATTGGCCTGCCTTTTGTGGTGCGTACCGTCCAACCGGTACTGAGTGATCTGGAAACTGAACTGGAAGAAGCTGCATCTGCATTGGGTGCCAACCGTTTTCAGATTGTGACCAAAGTGATTTTTCCAATTCTTCTGCCTGCGCTGATCACTGGTTTTGCTTTGGCCTTTGCCCGTGGTGTCGGTGAGTATGGTTCGGTGATCTTTATTGCCGGTAACCAGCCTTTTGAAACGGAAATTGCACCGTTAATGATTATTTCTCGTTTAGAAGAATATGACTATGCTGGTGCAACCACGATTGCTGTCGTCATGCTACTGATTTCCTTCGTGATGCTATTCCTGATTAACTTATTACAGGCATGGGCCAGCCGTCGTACCGGGAGAACTGCGCGATGAGTTTAAATACCAACAGCAATGCGCTGGCTGAAAAGCTGCAATCCCGCGATGCAACCCGCGAGCCGACTTGGGTACGTTATACCTTGCTCACGATTGCGCTGATTTTCTTTTTAAGCTGCCTGATTCTGCCCTTGATTCTGGTATTTGTGGAAGCCTTTAAACAGGGAGTTGGTGTCTATACACAGGCACTGGTGCATCCGGATACCTTGTCGGCAGTGAAACTTACCTTGCTGACGGCTGCAATCGCAGTACCGCTTAACGTCGTATTTGGTGTTGCAGCAGCCTGGTCTGTGGCGAAGTTCAACTTTCCGGGGAAATCCTTCCTGACCACCATTATTGATCTCCCTTTCTCGGTTTCACCTGTAATCGCGGGTATGATGCTGGTGCTGATTTTTGGTACCCAAGGCTGGATGGGTTCCTGGCTGATGGATCATGATATCAAGATCCTTTATGCGGTGCCTGCGATTGTTCTGGCGACTATCTTCATTACTGTACCTTTTGTTGCGCGTGAGTTGATTCCGTTAATGGAAGCACAGGGGACCGAAGAAGAAGAAGCTGCGATTGTACTCGGTGCATCTGGCTGGCAGACTTTCTGGAAAGTGACCCTGCCCAATATCAAATGGGGTCTGATCTACGGCGTGATTCTGTGTAATGCGCGGGCCATGGGTGAATTTGGTGCGGTGTCGGTGGTTTCCGGCCATATCCGTGGTGAAACCAATACCTTGCCGCTACACGTCGAAATTCTTTATAACGAATATACCTTTAGTGCTGCGTTTGCCGTGTCTTCGCTTCTGGCTCTCCTCGCAATTGTGACCCTGATTTTAAAAACATGGGTGGAACTGCGCCAGGAAAAACAAGACAAACGTAATGAAGATTCAACAGTTTCTTAAGGAATGCCCACATGAGTATTCAAGTACAAAATATTGAAAAACACTTTGGTGCATTCCA
>DFCG01000146.1:13724-15235 GCA_002367455.1 Acinetobacter sp. UBA3060
AAAACCACTTTGCTACGGATTATTGCCGGTCTGGAATCTGCGGATGGCGGTCAAGTAATTTTAGAAGGTCAGGATGCCACCAATGTGCATGTGCGTGAGCGTGAAGTTGGCTTTGTATTCCAGCACTATGCCCTGTTCCGTCATATGACGGTATTTGACAATATCGCCTTTGGTCTGCGTGTTCGTCCGCGCAAAACCCGTCCCTCGGAAGCGGAAATTAAAAAACGTGTGACACGTTTACTCGACTTGGTTCAGCTCGGTTTCCTGGCTGATCGATATCCAGCTCAACTTTCTGGTGGTCAGCGTCAGCGTATTGCCTTGGCACGTGCTTTAGCGGTTGAACCGCGTGTATTATTACTGGATGAACCTTTCGGCGCACTGGATGCCAAAGTCCGTAAGGAACTGCGTCGCTGGTTACGTACCCTGCATGACGAATTGCATATTACTTCTATTTTCGTAACACACGATCAGGAAGAAGCGCTTGAAGTTGCAGATCAAATCGTGGTGATGAACAAGGGCAATGTNNGAGGGTGCAAAAAATGCCGCTCAAGGTGAAGTGATTTTATTCGCACGTCCAGATGAACTACGCATCCATGCACAGCCACACGACAATGCCATTCAGGCGACCTTCATTCGTGAATTATGGATCGCGGGTAAAGTAGTTGCTGAGCTAAATGACCGTCAAGGCAATCTGATTGAAATTTTACTGACGCCTGATGAAGCGAGAGCGCATCAATTCCGCCCAAATCAAACTGTTTGGTTAAGTGCGGTGAATTTGCATTTATTTGAAAACCAGGTCGCTTAAGATCAAAAGATGGGGCTTTAAAATGCCCCATCCTCTTCTAGGGTAAAAGAATTATGAATTTCCAACAATTAAGAATTATACGAGAAACGGTTAGACAAAACTTTAATTTAACTGAAGCTTCTGCTGCGCTTTATACTTCACAGTCCGGGGTAAGTAAGCATATTAAAGATCTGGAAGATGAACTGGGGGTGCAGTTATTTATCCGTAAAGGTAAACGTCTACTGGGCTTAACCGAACCAGGTCAGGCACTTTTAGGCATTGTGGAACGCATGCTGGTCGATGCCGACAATATCAAACGTCTGGCCGATGATTTCAATAAAGTCGATGAAGGCACATTGACGATTGCCACGACGCATACCCAGGCGCGTTATGTGTTGCCACCGATTGTCAGCCAATTCAAAAAAGAATTCCCTAAAGTTCATCTAATTTTGCAACAGGCCAGCCCGATTGAAATCACGGAAATGCTACTGCAAGGTCAAGCGGATATCGGTATTGCGACCGAAGCACTCACCACTGAAGATAATCTGGCCAGCGTACCTTACTATAACTGGCAACACAGTATTATTACCCCGCAGAATCATCCACTGGCAAGCAAAGAACACGTGCTCATCGAAGATCTGGCGCACTACCCGATTATTACCTATCATGGTGGTTTTACCGGTCGCTCCAAGATTGATACCGCCTTTGAAGAAGCTGGTTTTGATGT
>DFCG01000126.1:0-6503 GCA_002367455.1 Acinetobacter sp. UBA3060
ATTCAACTTCTGTCAGGCTGGCAGCCTCAAGCATCGCGTACTGCACTAGATTTCATATCAGTTCGAGATGGGTATAGTCCAGGCTTTGCATACATCACTATTATTTTTGAATCACAGAAATTTATTTAGGAGCCAGTCATGGCAAAACAATACAAGGCAACTCAGCCTGTCGGTCGCTTTAAAAAAGGTGATGTAGTCGGCGGGCTGGATGATGCTCAAATTAAAAAATTACTGGCAGATGGTGTGATTCAGGAAGTACCTGAAGCTAAAGCCGCTGCTCCAGCCAAGAAAACCACAGGGGATGAAAAGTAATGGCTAAATCAGATTTAATCTCGCTTCAAGGCGAGCTTCATTTGGCGAAGATGGTTAATAGTGTGCCATCTGCCTTATTGCCCGTTGGTAATACACCGGAATTGCAGATCGCAATCTCTAGTGAATCCACTGATCACTATGAAAGTAAAACCGGCCTCCGTGCTAAGGATGCGGTACTACGCAAACAAACTGCAGTGGCTATCTCTGGTACGCTTGAAGAAGTAACAAAGCAAAACTTAGCAATGGTCCTAAGTGGCAAATCAATCGAAATCCCTGAAACTCAGCTGACTGATATTGCTCTGGGTGCTGTAGAAGCTGGCGCCATGATTGACTTAGGACATCGTAATTTAAGTGAAGTGGATTTTAAAGACAGCTCGGATGTTGCCATCACTTCAGATAAATATGTACTGGATGCTGTTTACGGCACAGTCATTTTTAATGAAGCTATTGTTGGTTCAGTTAAGTTTTCTGCCAAAGCCGGTGCTAAGACACGTACTACAATTGCAACTAACCTAGGTAATGAATATCGCTTGCTGTTTAAAGGCATTGATACTGTTACAGGCGATAAGGTGATCTTAACTTTATGGCGCGTCGAATTTTCGCCAGATACCGAGTTTGATCTAATTCATGAGGACTTCGGATCTTATTCAATTGAAGGTGAAGCACTGGCAGATATCTCTAAAGCTAATGATGAAGAGCTAAGTGTATTTGGTCATATTGAGCGTTTTAGCGTAGCTGCATAAACCCATAAACCATACAGGCACAAAGAACTCCACGGCGCTATGCGTCTTTTTTTGTGCCTGCCTTATAGTAATAAGTCTTAAAACATTTAAGATGAAACTTAATAAATAGTAAAAAATAAAGATTATGTAATCTTTTGTTATTCTAATTTTCATCTGATGGGGATATAAAAGATATTCAGTTCATGTTAAGAATAAAACTGCTATGACTAAAATAGAAATATTTGTCTCCATCCTAGCCGTAATAATTATTTCTACTTTTATTTATCTTGTATGTCAGTAAGTTAGTAAGCTAAGAACCGCCTTTGGGGCGGTTTTTTGATAAGTGGAAGTTTCACCTGGCTATATAGGGTCAATTTTAAAAAGACTTAAAATAGTAAAACATAACTTTACAAATCCACTCTCCCGAGGCTTTAAATAAGATTGAAAATTAATGTAAAGTGTCGCCCTTAATACATGGGGATATTATGAAAAATTTAAGCTTATTCTTTTTTATTGTGATTTTAGCTGGGTGTGGACACAAGGAATCTAGTGGTCAGCATCTTGATTTAGAAACAAGCAAAAAGGAACAGCTTGAATTTGCAAAAGAAGCTACAAAAGAATTCATTCCCAATCCTGATTCAGCTAAGTTCCGCAATCAAATAGGAGAGTGTGGAGAGGTAAGCTATAAAGAAGCAGACGGTAAAGATATTGGTTTTCAACGTTTCATTGTGCTTCAGAAAAATATAGTGCTTGTAGAAAATCAGACGGATCAAAAGCAATTTGAGTTGTCATGGAAGAATGCTTGTACGCCAAGCTGGAAGTAATTAAAAAGCCCTTTAATTAAGGGCTTTCTTTTATTCACCAGATGATTCAGATTTTTGATCTTTTTCATTTCCATACTCTAAAGCAACCTGTTGCGCTTCAGCTGCAGCAGTGGCTTCTATTGGAATCGAGTCAGCTGCGATAGCAACGGTACCGGTAAATCCNNAGGTTTGCGTAAGAATGCTTTTCGGTTGAAACTTTTTGTTGAGTTGCTTAACGAAATGTTTGAATGCTTCAGTAGGTAGCTACACTCTAAAGAAACTTCCCTAACTTCTAAATCTTCGTAACATCCAATAATTTTTTTGTAATCTTTATGTTATAAATTGTTTGCTTTGCTTATCATATGAATAATGAAAAGTGGAGCACCGAAAATGCTAACAAAAGCAGAAATCGTTGTTGTCGTTCTAATGGTACTAGCCTTAATTCTCATCGTTTATGAGATGGGACAAGGTGGTAGTTGGACTTTATAGAATTTAGCCTTTATCAACGGTAAAAGAAAAGCACCTTCGGGTGCTTTTTTTATGTCTAAAATTATCTCGAGATTCCATCATGAATGATTTTTTCCTAGCAACAAATCGCAGCATCAAAGTGAATGACATTGAAGTGCGCCAGATCCAGATAAAAGACTTTGACACCTGGGCAATGCATGCTGAAGTATTGAAGAACTTCATCAAAGACCAAAATCATTCAGATGAGATTTTGACACAGTTATTTAAAGCTCATGGTGTACAGGTCATTTCGACCATGGCATGCGTCACCGATCTGGACAATGAATCATTAGTAGAACTTGCTACTGATGAACAAGGGTTTAAGGGCTTATTGAAAGCAATACTCTTGATCAATCAGGCTTACTTTAAATATGAAAGACCGAAACGCGGCATCAAAAAGAAAGATGACTCCACCTGGTTTGATTCATTCCAGTTTATGGTATCAATGGGTCATCAGCATAGTGAAATCATGGAAATGACTTACGGCGCATTCCAGAACTACGTCACAGCAGCAAACAAGCTATATAAGCAGGGAATCTTCAATAACGCCGTTGCCGGACGTGTGGCACAATCTGATAAGAAAGGTTTTGAGTCATTTAAGAAAGAAATGGTTTCTGATTGATAAAGAAATAAGCAAACAGTAGTATGGCCATATTAAATCAATACTTATGAGGGGGTCATATGGGAAGTTATATTGAAGAAAACTTAGCTAGAGATGAGAAAATCATTATCAAGGCACAAGTAACATGGTTGTCTCAATTCTGGTATTTGTTGTTTGGGGGGCTATTTATCTTATCTGCGCTGGGATCAAAAAGCGGAGTTTCTTTTTTTATTGGGCTACTTTTAATTGGGATAGCTGCTATACATGTTTTAACAACAGAGCTAGCTCTAACAAATAGACGTATCATTGCTAAGTCTGGATTAATTCGAAGAAATACGATTGAGTTAAAAGTAAATCGTGTCGAAAGTCTGGGTGTAGATCAAGGCATTTTGGGGCGAATTTTAAATTTTGGATCAATTGTAGTAAAGGGAGTTGGTGGATCACATGCACCTATTCCTTATATCTCTAGACCAATGGAATTTAGACAACAAGTAAATAACTTCCTTGATGAATTGGACGATGCAGATAAAAAAGCATCCTAAATCATAAGAGCATCACCGTAATTTTTAATAGCTAAAACCAAGCCCTGCTTTTGCAGGGTTTTTTATTGCCTAAAATTCAGAGGTCAGCATGTCTGGTAAAAATTTAACATTCAAATTAGTCATGGATGCCGATACCAAGGGCTATATTGGCAATATCAGGCAGTCTGAAGATGTGACAAAGTCAGTATTTAATACGATCAAGCAAGAGTCTGATCGATTAAAACAAGCAACCACCGATGCCTCTAAGGAAATGGGTAATATCATCCCCAAAGGCACCAGTGAGTTGGCAGACAAACTTACCCAGTCCTTAAATGCTGCTACAGGCATCATTAAAAATGCTGGTGACAATGCAAAATCCACGGCAGGAAACTTTACGGATTTTGGCAATAGAACCGAAAAAGCTTTAGGCCAACTTAAAGGGGATTTAGCTCAAGCCAAGCAAAATCTTGAAGCATTTTCAAAAACTAAAGCTTCACCTGCTGATATTGAAAAGGCGCAGGTTCAAGTTGATCAGCTAGAAAAAGAAGTTCAGCAAGCAGATCAGGCTTTTAGTGGATTTCAAACAGAAATAGGCAAAGCCAATACAAGCTTAAAAAATACTGATAGTGCAGCACAAACAGCTCAAAAAGGGCTTAATGGTGCAAAATTCGCTGTAACAGCACTTGTTGGTGCAATGGGTGGTATTGGTATTGGCTTAGGCCTTCGTGAGTTAGCAGAGGCCGCGGATTCCTATACCAACCTTTCAGCTCGAATCAACATTGCAACCAGTGATGGTGGTAATTTTCAGCAAGCCATGGCTGGTGTGCACCAAGTCGCATTGATGACTAATTCAAGCCTTGATGCTACTGCAGGTCTATTCACAAAAGTGAATGATACCGGTAAGCAGATGGGGATGACCCAACAGCAAAGTCTTGATCTGGTCAAAACCATTAACATGGCCATTCAGACTGGCGGCGGATCAGCAGCTGCAGCTGATGCAGCAATCATTCAACTCACGCAGAGCCTCCAAAGTGGCGTCCTAAGGGGGGACGAATTTAATTCTATCATGGAGCAGGCTCCGGGCATCTCTAAGGCCTTAGCTCAGTCTTTGGGTGTGACTACCGGTGAGCTGCGTAAGATGGCCGAGAACGGCGAACTGTCAGCCGAGAAGGTCATCAAGGCACTACAAAGCCAATCCGCTGCAATTGAAGCCGATTATGCTAAGTTCCCAACCACTATTGGCAATGCCTTACAGCGAATCGCTACACAATGGCAGATCCTGATTGGCACGATGGACCAAGCAAACGGCGCATCAGCAACTGTGGCGCAATGGCTGGTTACCCTTGCTGACAATATGGACGTAGTGGAGACCATACTTGAAGATATTGGCGAAGGCTTTATCTGGGTAGGGGATCAGCTTAAGAAGATTGACCCGGCCACAATTGAGGCACTTAAAGAGGCATTAAGCACCACCTACGAGACTATTCAGTCCATGGCTGGTTCTTTAGGCAATGGAATTGGAATCGCCGTAGACCAGCTTGATACGTTGCTTGGAGCAATATTTAATTTTGAAAGCGGCATAGATACAGCAACAGATAAGACTAATGGCTTCACCAAAGCCCTGCAGGCTCTCAATGTAGTATTTGGATTCATTGGTGATGGTTTTGAAGCAATTAGTATAGTTGCCAACCTGCTTGCTGGCGTGTTTTATGATGTTGGTGCTGCATGGATAGGGTTTAAAGCCAATTTCAAATGGGGCGATGCCAAGGATCAGGCTATTGCAGATATGGATGCAATGGCCAAGAAAGCACAGGATTATTATGACCGTGCAACTGCTGGTGCAATGGGCTTTAAATCTGCAGGTATTGCTGCTATTGAAGACATTGGAAAGACCCAAGATCAGAAAAACCAAGAATCCCTGCAGAGCAACAATGCCACCTTTGCAGAACTAGCAAAGCAGAATCAAGAATTTACCCAAAAGTCTAAAGATTTGGCAGGTGAACGTGCTGCCATTGATACACAATTAAATCAGGCTCGCAAGGATGGCAACCAGTCGACCATTGATGCAATTATCCAAAAATCTAATGAGCTGGAAGGCCGCGAGAAGGAGCATGCAGCCAATAAGGCCGCATTAGATAAGGATATGCTGGCTTCTGCTCAAGATTATGCCGAGGCTGCTATCAAAGCCAATGGCGGTGTCATGGATGGCGTGATGCAGGCCGATCTATTAACCAAGGGCTATATCGTTACCATCGATGAGGCGGGAAAGGTTAGTGTTCAGGCGAGTCAGAGTGCAGAACAGGCTGCTGAAAGTGCTGCTAAAAAGGAAGAAGCCTTAAAGCTGGCCAAGGAGAATGTTAAAAAAGCCGATGAAGAGTATCTGGCTTATCAGAAACAGGCTGCAGCTGAACGTGCAATTCTGGAACAGCAGATTGAACAAGCCAAAAAGTCTGGTGATTTAAACGCCTTAGCATCTGCCCAATCCTCAATTAATGCCATCAATGCTAAAGAAGCAGAGTTGGCCAATAACCGTGATTTACGAATTGCTGAATTAAATAAGGCTAATACCGGATCTGGCCAAGTGGCAGAAACGGCTTATTCAAGAGCATCTGCAGCTGCCAAGCTATTTGGTGTGGACCTTGATGTTTCGCTAAACAGGGTCTCCAAGTCATTTTCTAGTTCAGGGAATGAACTGGATGGACTCAAGACAAAGTTAGGTGAGGCAGGGTATACAGGTAAACAGGCTGGTGATGTGCTTTACCAAGCATGGGAGGAGTGGCTTAGCAAGGCTAAAAGCCAAGCGGAGATTGATGCAGCAAATGCCAAGATGCGTGAGTTTGAGGCACAAGGAGTATTCTCAACCAAGCAGGTTGAATTGGGTATTGTTGCAATAAAGAGAGCTACTTCTGAGTTACCTGATGTCTTAGATGAAACAGGAAAGGCTTTTGAGCGCCTTGGTATTAAAACCAAAGAGCAACTTCGATTGTCAGCCCAAATGGCATTGGCTGATTTTGAAACAGTACGCCAGAGTGGCCAG
>DFCG01000126.1:6847-15275 GCA_002367455.1 Acinetobacter sp. UBA3060
GCCAAAAGGATGTGATGACCAATCTGGTAAATCAATTAAAAGGTATAGCGAAATCGACATGAAACTAATTCGCTTAGCAACATCCGAAACCGTCCCATTAGAGGACGGTTTTTTATGGCCTGATGAATTCTCATGGAAGGCCATTGAGCAGAATCAGGCCTATACCATGGATGGCACTTTGATCATTCAGGAAGGCAAAAAGAAGTCTGGACGACCAATTACTTTACAACCAGCAGATCCGCAAATGGGCTGGATCAAGCTACGTGAACTACGGACTGTTTTGGAATGGTCCAAGCTTCAAGGTGAGAATTTCAGACTGCAGTTTGAACAGCCGCATGACAGCCGGCAATTTACCGTCAAATTTAACCACCAGGATGGGGCTTTAGAGGCTGCACCGGTGAAAGGAATTCCGGCGGTATCGCTGGATGATTATTTTAATGTGACCTTACGCTTTACGGAGTTAGACGATGGCGATTGAAACCAAAGATTTAGTAATTTACAAGTCTGAACGCTTGACCGATAACTCTGATGGCGGTGGTAAATATTCTGGCGTTGTGGTTCAGGATGGGATTAGCAATAACCTGTTCAATGATGTGTCTGAGATGGATCGAACCATGGGTGATGTCTCCATGCGTAAGGTCTTTCCTGCAGTTACCACAGAAGATACCGATCTATTGATGGGTGCCACGGTATTTGTATCTGAGTTGCCTGCGGATCCAAACGTATCGGCATTGCTTTTTAGCACCAAGAACTGGACTGATGAACGCCAGTCTGCTCAAAACCGGGTAGAAAACTATTCAGCCAAAGGCGGGCAGATTGCCGGAACACCACTCGATACACACTGGCAAGGCATGTCATCACTGCAAGTGGCCATGTTTCCGCAAGAGGTCGAGTCTTCCGTGGGTGACACCATTGTCCTGATCAGTGATGAAGGTAAGCCTTTAGAGCGTGAGCAGTATGTACGGATTACCAAGGTTGAGACCCGTACTGCAATCATGGTGGTTGATGGTAAAAATGTTGAATACAAGGTTGCCACTTATTCCTTGAATGATGCTCTTGAAGTTGATTTTGTCGGATTATCAGCGCGTCAGTGGTACAACGGTGAGAAATCCAAAACCATCATTCGCGATACCATTGTTGCTGACACGGGTCTGTATTACTCATCGACTGCATTGGCATCTGAAGCCAATGTGGGTGAATTCACAGTAAATGCAAAAAGTATCTTTGCTCAACTCATCCCATCTGCCCAGACTGAAACCCCGATCATTGATGTGAACGCTGCCGGTGAAAGCGTGGTGCTGGTAGCGGGTAATGAAGGTACCATCACGGTCAATTACCCGAATATGGTGATTGGTGTCAGTCAGAATCTGTACATCGGTTCAGCAGTGATTCCATCCAGTGTGGCTTTCACTTTACAAGGTCAGCAGATCACAGATCAGGGTGGTTTGCTTAAAAATACTCAAGGCACTCAAGTCGGCACGATTGATTATCAGCGTGGTTTGATTCAATGGACTGCAGCAGCACCAGCCGGAACTGTGAATTTAAATATTACATTCAAGCCTGCAGCTGCACCAAATCAGTATTACCAAAGCCATGCCATTCCGGTAACTCAAAATAACCAGAGCACTAACTGGACCGGAGTCTTAATCCCGATTCCAGCACCGGGAGCTTTGTCGATTTCTTACATGTCGCAGGGCAAGTTCTATGAGCTTAAAGATGATGGTTCAGGCCAGTTAAAGGCCGCCAGTCCATCTTTTGGTTCAGGCATGATCAATTATGAAACGGGTTCATGGCTGCTCACCACAGGTGCTTTGCCGGATGTAGATACGCCGATTCTGCTGAACTGGGGCACACCGATTATCACTTTTGTGCGATCTAATTTAAGTGTGGAAAAAGCTGCATTTGATTTTGATTTAGGTCGACCGGGTGTATTGCCGGGTATCACCATCAACTGGATGCTTGAAGGTGAAGAGAAAACGGCAACTTCAAACGCTCAAGGCAAGTTTACCGGTGATGCAACTGGTGAAATCAACTATGCCACTGGGATTGGCAAGATTATTCCAAACAAGCTGCCACAAAAAGGCACAGTTTTCTCGGTGATTTATAACTATGGCCAATCACTTGAGCAGACCAAGATGGATGTTGCACCCGATGCCAACCAGAAGCTGGTCTTCAACATCGGTACCGGACCAGCAATTCAGCCTAATAGTGTATATCTGGAAGTTCCTGTGCAGAGCGCTGATGGGGAGACGGCAGGTAAGGTGAATTTATCTGATGTACCGGTAAATTCAACAATCGGGAATCTGGTCAATGAGCGCGGTCAGGTGCAAGGGACGATAACCTATGCCACAGGTGCAGTTGAAGTGACGCCACAACGCATGGCAAACAAATTTGTCAACAAATACCAGCCAATGTTTATGGCAACTTATGCAGCAGCATAGTGAGGAAATATGTCTTTTTATTCTCCACAATCATCCGGTATTCAGGGCGAACAGGTTGAGCTGAAGGCCTTTAATGCTGTTGATGTACAAGTTAAATATCGTGACACATCAGGTTCTAACTCTGCAACGCATACGGTGACGGCCAACAAGCTCAAGCTGGATTTATCATCCGGTTTTGATGAGCAAATTCTGACAGGCTCAGCCCGATTTAAGGTGGGCGCTGATACCTTTCTGGACCGTACTGGCTTGCTGTATCGCAATGTGAATCCAGCGAATAACAGCGGGATTCAGTCTGGTGTCATTCAATATGGCACCGGTATTGTTGAAATCGACTCATGGACACCGAATACAGACAATACCATTACCCTGGAATCCTTAACTACCACCACCGACCTATTACCAGTCAACAAGATCAGTTTCAGAACGCCAATCATGCCGATCCGGCCACAGTCCTTAACTGTGGTGGTGGGTACTATTGAATTTGGTCAGCTGACACTGACCGCTGACGAAAATGGCGTGATCGAAACTAGTCGGGCGCATGGCCAGGTCACTTGGGAAAATGGTTTTGTCACGATTTACTTTTACACCAAAACTAAAATCACCGAAGCCAACCGCGCAGAGATTGAGGAACACGATTGGTATGACCCATTACTGGAATATCAGGAAGGCTTAGACACTTATATTAATGTCCCGGTCTGGGTCGATGCTTCATCAGTACGCTATAACGCGGTGGCCTATACCTATATTCCTCTGGATTCTGAAATTCTAGGTCTGTCTGCCACACGTTTGCCGATTGATGGCCGGGTGCCGATCTTCCGGATTGGTGGCATTGGAATTGTTAGCTCAAGCAAAGCACAAGAGCTGCCTAGTGCAATTGCAGGTACCACATACGATCTGAATGATCAGCGCATTTCATGGGCAGAACTTGAGGATACTAACGGAACGAAAGTAGCCTTCGATTTGTACACAGTGGATTATGATTATGGCCGCGTGACATTGGGTGGAGATTTCTCTATGGCTGGGCTGACTGAGCCGCTGCTGGTGAAATATCGCTATCAGGATATGGGTTTAATCCGTGACGTACAGATTAATGGCCAGCTCACTTTTACCAAGCCCTTAACCCATAACTATGATGCAGTGGATACGATTGTGGGATCTGCATTGGTTATTGGTGATATGCAGGCACGCTATACCCGAAAGTTTGTACAAGGATCTTGGAGTAATGTATGGGCTGATGAGCCAACGGGCGCGGGGATTTTAGCAAATTACAATGATGCCTTGTATCCCATTACTGTGACAAACAAAGGAGCAATTCAGGAACGTTGGTCACTGATATTTACAAGTGGTACTGACTTTAGAATGGTAGGTGAATATTCTGGCCAGATTGGTACAGGTAATGTCAATGCAGATTATGCGCCGATCAATCCGATTACTGGTGCACCATACTTCATCATTAAAAAAGAAGGTTGGGGAGCAGGCTGGGCCAATGGCAACGTGTTGCGCTTTAATACTATTGCCGCCAACTTCCCGGTCTGGGTGATCCGCACTGTAAAGCAATCCGAACCCACCACTATCTCTGATGAATTCCAGATCATGCTACGCGGTGATATTGACCGTGATATTTAACAGTTAAATCAAATATAGCCGCCTTGTGTGGTTTTTTTTATGGATCAATAAAATGGCAACAAGCAAAAGTGTTCAATTTGCATTTGATGGAAATACCAATGCGCCTCAGCTTACAAATAGCCAAGGAGCATTGATTACTTTACTGGATGCTGTTCTGGTCAATGGTTACGGTAGCCAGCCTGTAGCTACATTGATTGCAAACAATGAAGGCATTCTTACCGCTTCATTCAATCTGACGCATAACTTTAAATCCGGTCAAATTCTTCAGATCCAAGGAGCATCAGACAGTGCTTTTAATGGTCGATTTCGCGTAGGTACTACTCAGAACAACAGCCTGACTTTTGTGGAAAAACTGTCAGGAGCAAAAACTGCATCAGGCACCATCACTGCCAAAGTAGCACCTCTGGGCTATGAAATTGCACTAACTGATGGGGTGTTTAAACGCGCTTATAAATCTTTAAATCCAGAAAATGTCATGTATTACATCTTTGATGATAACCTTTGGGCCGGCTGGGCTGCAGGTTATGCAAAAATCTGTAATGTCGGGATTGCGCTTGAAATGACAGACATCAACACGATAACTGGTCTGCAATGCCCCTATAACGCAGCCAACCCCAACCAGAACTGGCAGTTGGCCGGATCGGGAAGTAGCGCTATACCCGGCTGGGCTAAAGTAGTCTATGGATGCTGGACGCAAGGATCAAGTGCATATCTGACTTCTGGAAATTCAGGTAGTCATACCTGGTCCATCATTGGCAATGATGAAGGTTTTTATTTATGTGCTGCCAGTACGCCTGGCAACCCGAATCCCAATAAAAATGCAATCTGTCAATATTTTGGCAAATATGAAAGTTTTACAGAAAACTCTTTTAATTACCTGCTTTGTGCAAACCTTAAGCGCAATATTGCAGGCGAATATCAGGATGTTGACAGCGCATTTCTTTCCCCAGGTAAAACATTGGTCAGCTTTCGGGCTGATTGCAAGTTATTTGCCAGCAATAATGGCTCCAGCCTGAGTATAGGAATCACTCCCTTATTGCCTTATGCAGGTCAATATCCAGCCAATAGCAGTGATAACAACGCGCATATATTTGATGACACGACCGGAGTCAGCCTGCTGAAGATTCCATTTGCAAGGCAGGATGATGGTAGGGTTGAAGGTGATTTACCCTTTGTATATGCCGCTCTTCAGAGCAGACGAAATGCTATGAATGAAATGGGTAAATATACCCAGCAAGTATTCAGGCATCCGAATGGAAATTACTTTGTAGAAATTAATAGCCTGCCAACCAGTAACTCATATATTTCAAGCTTTTTCTTTGAGCTAAAGGATTGATTATGCAATTGAATATCCCTTCAAATAGCAGGCTCTTTCTGCCACCAAAAATTGTAATTCCATCATTCATGGTGAAGGGGGTAGTCAAGACAAATTCTGCTGATACAGCAGGTGCATTGGTGCGGCTGTTTGCACGTAGTGATGCTGCTCTGGTGGGCCAAGTCATAACCAAAGCAGATGGTAGTTATAAATTTACCGTCTTCGATACAAAGGAAAAATTTATCATTGCCCATCACCCCAAGCGGCTTTTTAATGCAGTCATCCAGGATAATGTGGTGCCCAAATGAATAAAACATCGATTAAAGCACGGCTTGCCATGATTCAAGCCTTCGCAAATTTTATGGATAACGGTAGCCAGAGTGCTACCGTTGTTTTTTATGAAGGTGTGCAGCCTGCCAGTCCTGCTATTACAGCGGACTCAAACAATGCTTTAGTGACATTAACCTTTCCCGAACCGTGTATTAAAGAGGTCTCAGCCAGCTATATTGAATTGCATCCAACAGACACAGCCACCGTCATTAAAGCAGGCACTGCAACGTGGGCGCGTATTTATAATGGTGCTGGTGAAATTGCTGCTGATCTGACGGTAGGTACAGATATTAGCCTGGCTAATACTAATCTCGCACTTGGTGGCACGCTGTCAGTCACATCAATAAAACTCAGACCTTAAATTAAAAGGGTGCTCATGTGGATTTTAAAAATAAGCTTGGCACCGTTGATGCTCACAACTTAAACCTGAACTTTAAGCCTGATAATACCGACAGTCATAACATCATTCTGAATTTTGAGCATCTGGCCGATGGCTCAACCAATCTCAATTTTGGCGATGATGTTACAGCTGTAATAGATACGGTACTTGATACCGAATTTTCATTTGAAGTCACCGCAGTTTATGCCGACAGTGGTGCCAATACTGCAGTTATAGATACGGTACTCGACACTGATTTCAGCTTTGATGTAGTTGCTGTATTTAGTGAGAATAATGATGTTATCGGGCAGATTGATACGGTTTTAGATACCAGTTTTAGCTTTGAAGTCGAAGCGGTATTTAGTGAAAACCTCTGCATCATTGATACGGTTTTAGACACTGAGTTTCAATTTGAAGTTAAAGCATTATTCGACATCAACCATCTGGTCGGCATGTCTTATGGTTTTGACATGCGATATCAGAAGGCAATCGCAGCCTTAAGCACTACAGAAATACCATGGGCCAAACCAGTATTAAGAGTCTCGAATGAGGCTCTTTTTTATGAGCAGGGCTTGGTGATTTCTAATCAAGTGGATATTTGGCATGAGCAGGCAGGATCATTAACTCGGGCGGTCAGATCCTTGCATGAGCAGGCAACCGGTTTAAGTTCTAATGCATGCATCATCTGGGAGGAAGGCGATAAGCGCTTTATTCATCAACTCTATGTGCATCAAGAAACAATCAGACTGCGTCATAACCGCGAAACGGTCTGGCAGGAAATGATTCGCCGGCGTAAGACGTTTACTTACTCACATGAAGTGGCTCAAGTCTTTGAACACCGCTTTTCATTTAAATGGGATAAAAGTCTTGAGATTGTCACCAAGTCAGATTTGCCCTGGGATAAAGCCAAAGCGATCCATTACCGCAAGCATCCGGTTCTACCTTGGCCAAAGCCTGAGCTGCCTAAATACGAAGGCACTGGTGATTTAAATTTCATCTGTCTATGTCATGACATTGATTCACACAATGTTGTTTTAAATTTTGGTGCAGATGACTGTATTCCAGCACTGCCAAAAAGGAACTGGTGGTATATCGTGAACACATTAACAGCCGAGCGATTGGATACTGGCGAGAAGATTAAAGTCATGGATGGCACCTACAGTACCAGCCGGTCTCAATGGTGCTGGACCTATTCTGTGACAGTTGCTCATACTGAAAAGGACAAACTGCAGCCGATTGATGACCAGCCGGTGATTCTTAAAGTCATGATCAATGGATATGAGCACCATATTTTATTGGAAGATCCAGAAGAAACACGACGCTTTGCCAGCGTCCTTTACACTTATCCAGGTCGAAGTGTCACAGCTCTAAATTCTGCCAAATATGGACCAACACGCTCATTTATCCAGGATAACGAGCGAACCTCTGTACAACTGGTTCAGGCTGAACTGGATCGAGCTCAATCCAATACTACTTTGGACTGGAAACTGATTGATGAACTGGGCTGGATTGTACCGATTGAAAGCCTGAGTTATGCAGAACTTGCACCGATCGATGCAATAAAGCAGGTGGTTGATGCAGGCGGTGGCTTTGTCTATAGCCAGAAATCAGGTAATACACTGACTATTTTACCTCGGTACCAGAAAGGCTATTGGGATACGATGACCGTGGATGATTACGACATTCTGCTATCTGAAAGCCTGGTGATGCAGCAGAACATCAAGCAGAACGATGAATACATTGCTGACTTTAATGCCATCACTGTGATGAATAGCCGTAGCGGTGAAAGCCTGAAAGTACAGCAACGAGGAACTTCAGGTGATGTGCCTTTAGAAACAGTCACTGGTCCATTATTTAATGTAGTGTCAGGTGCGAGTTACGGTAAAAATGAACTAGTGAAAGCCAATATTCAGGAATTACATACTTTCTCAGATATTCCGGTCAGTCAGGAAATTGGCGAGATGCTACCGGGTAAAACGATTGCCTTTAATGGTCAGTGGTGGGGTGTAATTAATGGAGTGAGTGGCAGCTTCTCACATGAAAAGGTCAATGAAACCATTACTGTGGAGCGTATCAGTCGTGACCAATCCTTTATTTGAATTGCGCAAGCTTTTAAACCCAACTTTCGCAGAATATATCGGCACCATCACATCGGTTAAGCACCCAGAATACCGGGTACAGATTGATGGTGGATCCGGTCCAGTATTATGCACATCTGGCACAGCTTATAACCTGGGTGCCAGAGTATTTGTTTCCAATCAGGTGATTTTAAGGCCAGCACCAACTGGTCAGCATTCAGAAATTGAAGTTTAAGTGAAAAATACCAATCGCACCCAA
>DFCG01000125.1:0-8641 GCA_002367455.1 Acinetobacter sp. UBA3060
GCTCGTTTAGAAGCCGACTTCTGGACCAACAATGGTAAAGGCGATGGTGGATTACGTATCCGTCATGCACATTTAAAATATTATAACTGGACATTTGGTCAGGCCTGGTCATTGATGTCTACACCAGAGATTAGCACTGAAGCTGTCGATTACAGCTTGTTCCTGGGTGGATCAGTCTTACGTACACCTCAGATGAGCTATGCTTTCAAACTTGATCCAGAAAATACCTGGAATGTCGGTCTGGAATATATGGCCGGTGGCGATCGTTCTTCTGCTTTGCCTGCATTAACCACTAAATATGTTCATCAATCAGGCCCTCTTCATTTATTAGCTCAAGGCTTTGTCAATCAAAAGCAAGCGCAAACAGATACAGGTGATATCGAGAAAGTTGGCTGGGGTGTGGGCGTTGGTGGACGTTACCGTTTAGATGATCAAAACTCGATTCAAGGTAACTATTTCCATATGGTCGGTGATCAGCGTATTGCAGCTTTCTTGACTCAAGGTTCAACAACCGATGGTGCTGCCTGGGGTGGCGATTATTCGATTGATACAGCCAATAATGAACTTTTACTGAATGAGTTTAATAGTATAAATATCGGCTTCACGCATAAATTTACGCCAAAACTACGTAGTAGTATTAATGCCAGCGTTGTTGATTTTGATGATTCCAGCGACTATGCACGCGCGAATCCTGAAACCAATAAACGTTTAACGGACTATGTGGCTAACGTGATCTATTCTCCTGTTCCAAAGATTAACCTGGGTGCAGAATATCATCATGGCAAGCGTGAAACCTTTGACAACAAGGAAGCAGATATTTCGCGTATCAACCTCTCTGCCAACTATAGTTTTTAAAGCCTCAGGAGACAAGGATGTCAGCCCAAGGGCAAATTTCACGCCGTTTCATGTTCATGATGGCAATGACCTGCGCACTCTGCGCAGGTTGTAACTATTTTAACCAGCCCTTGATTTATTCTATTGCAGAGGATCTGCAGATCAGTGTAGCTCAGTCTGGCTGGACTGTAGTACTAACCCAAATTGGCTATGCCACCGGGTTATTTTTGTTTGTCCCCTTGGGGGATTTGTTCGAAAAACGGTTGTATATCTGCAGTTTGATGTTCTGTACCGGATTGGCGCTTATTGGGCTTTCAGCCAGTACCAATCTGCATATGTTGTATGGCTTTACCCTGCTCGCCTCTTTTTGTTCGATCACCACCCAGATTCTGATTCCTTTTGCCGCCAGCCTGTCGCAGCGTGATAAAAGTGCCGAAGTCGTTGGCCTACTCATGAGTGGTGTTCTGGTGGGTATTCTGTTTGCCCGTACCGTGGCCGGACTGATTTCTACTTTATGGTCCTGGCATGCGGTGTACTTGTTTAGTGGTTGTGCAATTCTTCTGCTGAGTCTGGCCATGTGGTTCCAGTTACCAAGCGCTAAGAGCCAGTTGCAGATGAATATATTGCAAATTTATCGCTCACTATTTACCTTTGCACGCACAGAACCCATGCTGATCCGGCGTAGTATGATCGGAGGTTTGGGCTTTGGCATGCTGAGTATTATCTTTACTACCATGAC
Source organism: Acinetobacter sp. UBA3060 (assembly GCA_002367455.1). Classification (GTDB taxonomy): domain Bacteria; phylum Pseudomonadota; class Gammaproteobacteria; order Pseudomonadales; family Moraxellaceae; genus Acinetobacter. Next base: position 1,574 of record DFCG01000125.1, read on the forward strand.
GTTCATTCTAGCTGACGCACCTTATCATTTTAACGATTTCCAGATTGGCCTCATGGGCATTGTGGGAGTGGTCGGCATCTGGTCCTCTCAGTGGACCGGTAAAATGATTGGCAGGCATCGGGAAAAATGGATTGCGCACCTAGCCACATGTGGACTGATTCTGGCCTGGATTCCCTTATTCTTTGCCCAAAATTATTTATGGATTTATATCCTGGGCTTGATTCTGGCTTATTTCGGAATTTCCTGTTTGCATGTCCTGAACCAGAATCTGGTCTATCGAATTTCAATGCAGGCTCGCTCGCGGATTAATGCCATCTATATGACCTGTTATTTTTCTGGTGCCGGTCTGGGTGCATTTTTATCGCTGCATTTATGGAAAAGCTATGGCTGGTCTGCCTGCGTCATTTTAGGTTTTATTTTTGCCCTATTGATCTTTGTGATTAACTATTATGATTTAAACCAAGAAAGAAATTTAGCCAATATTCAGCCTGAGCCTTAGATACTGTTAAAAACCTTTGGGGGGTTAAAAATCTATTTTTTATTCCACTTTCTATACTGAGTATAAATTATAGAGATGATACGCTCATAAAATAGGAAAATTCTTGAGGTCTGTTTATCGTTTCCCTTCTATCTGAAGAGCGGTCGAAATTATTGATATCTTAATTTTTTAGAGTTAATTCAATTTACTATTTTCCATTGCGAGATAAACAGGCTTTAATTCAGTTAAAGGTGCAGGTTTTGCATAAAAGAAGCCTTGTAGCAGATCACAACCCTGTTGATAGAGCAAGCTGGCCTGACTTAAGGTTTCGACCCCTTCCGCGACAACTTCCAAATCCAGCTGATGGGCCAGATGAATAATGGATTGCACAATCGCAGCATCCTGACCATCGAGGGTCAACTCTTCAATAAAACTACGGTCTAACTTGATTTGATTGATCGGCAAGCGACGCAGATAACTGAGACTCGAATAACCTGTACCAAAGTCATCAATGGCAACCTGTACACCTAAAGCACGCACTGCTTTCAAAATTTCTATGGTTCGATCTGCCCCATTAATGATGACACCTTCCGTAATTTCAATTTTAAGTAATTCCGGTGGTAATTGACTGAGTTCAAGAGCATGTTCAAGTACTTGCAAAAAACCTGCTCTACGGAATTGCAAAGGCGAAATATTCACCGATACCGTGATCTGGCTATTGTGTGTCTTGTTCCACTTGGCAATATCTAAACAGGCCTTTTCCAATACCCACTGGCCTACGCTAATAATTTGCCCGGTTCTTTCTGCAAGCGGAATAAAAATTGCTGGGGAAATATAACCCTGCTGCGGATGGCACCAACGGATTAAAGCTTCTACGCCTGTCACCAGTCCAGTTTCAGGATGAATCAGCGGCTGATAGAACAGGTCAAAATTTTCCTGATTGATCGCTTCCATGAGTTCCAGACGCAGATTAGTATAGTCTATTTCTGCGACAGGCTGCATTCTGGTTTTTTCATACCACTGCCACATATTACGACCTTGTCTTTTGGCTTCCTGCATCGCCAAAACAGACTGATAAATCAATTCAGAAGAATGATGAATCGAACTGTCATCTGCCACAATACCAATGCTGGCACTTAAATGTATTTTGTACTGATCGACGATAAACAGCATGGAAAGAAGATCAAGAATTTCTCCAGCAATCACCTCGACTTCAGTGTGCTCATCTGTCCCTGAGAGCAGCAAAATGAATTCATCTTCAGCGAAGCGGCATAGCACATTATTGCCTTGAACAAATTTTTGCAGCCGCTCGCCCACACTTTTGAGAATCTGGTCACCCACCAGATGACCTAAGCTGTCATTTATATTTTTAAAATCATCCAGATCTATATACAGCAAGACTAAAGGTTGTGAGCTCTCGTGCTGTGCTTCAAAAATATTTTCCAGAATCTGTTTGAATGCATGCTGGTTCGGTAAACCGGTTAAATGATCATGAGTATGCTGATGCCGGATATATTCTTCGTGAATACGTTGCTGGGTAATATCTTCCTGAATCCCTAAAAAATGGGTGCAGGTTCCTGTCTGGTCAAAAATAGGACCTATGGTTAAACGATTCCAGAACCAGCTGCCATCTTTACAGTAACTTTTTATAGTCACCTGAATTTCTTTTTGTTCTTTGACCGCTTGCTTGAGTAAGGCGATCTGATCCGGATCAGTATCTGGACCCTGTAAGAAAAAACAGCTTTGTCCTAATACTTCTTCTGCTGTATAACCGGTGAGCTTTAGAAAAGCTGGATTCACATACACCATTAGTCTTTCTTCAGAGACATCTGTAATAAAAAGACTATTCGGACTGGCCTCTACTCCACGTTTTAATAATCGTAGAGACTCCTTGTTTTTACGCGATACAGTAATATCTCGGGCAATGCCAATAATACCGGTGACTTTCTGATTTTGAATAATCGGTAAATTGGTCAGATCCAGCCACAAGATATCGCCTGCAACATTATAAATTGGAAGTTCATAATGTTGAGATTTACCTTGCGCTGCTTCTGAAAATGAAACATTCGCAAGTTCATGGAATTCGGGCGGTATGAAGGCACAATAGTGCTGACCATGAATTTGCGCTTTAGAAAAACCTGTAATTTCTTCGCAAGCAATATTGGTATTAAGCACATGTCCCTGCAGGTCAAGTTCAAAAATAATATCTGGATGATAGGTATAAAATGAGCTGTATTTTTCATTAAGCTCATGTCTTTTTTGACGTTCCTGATCAAGCTCGATTGCGAGGGCAACTAATTTTGCCGCTTGCTGTAAAAGCTGAATATGAGGTTCAGTCGGTATTTTGGGTGTTCGATAATAGGTGGCAAACGTTCCGTATAGAATATCTGAAGCATTAATAATCGGCATAGACCAGCAGCTAGACAATTTTTCTGCGTTTACCAAAGCACGGTAAGGCTGCCAGTTTGGGTCTTTCATTAAATTCGGACTAATGACCAATTGACGTAAGAAAGCAGCTACGCCACACGATCCTTGATTTGGCCCAATTTTCAAATCTTGAATAGCATTACAGTACTCTTTTGAAAAGTGCTGTTTGCCACTTATAACATTTAAAGTTTGGGTGTCATCCTGATAGAGCATAATGGTGACAAGCGCATCTGGAATGCGCGATTCAAGCCACTGGCTAATGACATCGAGGATAGGCTTAAGTTCAGTATGGCGACCAATCAGATTAAAAATATGAAAAATTTCTTGATCATCACAATTATTATTCATTCAGACTATCACCTTCCTTAGCTTGTTAACATTTTAGACTTATTATTAAAATAATCATTAGCAAAAGTTTGTATTTATATCTTTAAAATACGGAAATATGGTCAATATTACGTGTATTTGATAATAATTCTAAAATTTAAAAATCACAGCCGAAGCTGTGATCTAAAACTATACTTTTACTTAATCAGAATATTGCGGACTTATTTTTAGGCTGCTTGTTGACGACTGTCCACTAATTTACAGCCTGTCTGCTGTTGTAATTCTTCAAAGCTTAAGCCATCCACTATTTCAATAACCTGAGCTTGTCGGTCTTTTAATTCAATCACACACAAATCAGTATAAATACGGTTGACACAATGTTTACCTGTTAGAGGATAAGTCAGTTCTTCAACAATTTTTGCCTCACCGTTTTTGGTCACATGTTCCATGCAAACATAGACACAGCGAGCACCCACTGCCAGATCCATCGCACCGCCTACAGCAGGTACAGCATCAGCATTACCGGTATGCCAGTTCGCCAGATCACCATTAATAGCGACCTGAAAAGCCCCCATGATACAGATATCCAGATGCCCGCCTCGCATGATATCGAAAGAGTCGGCAGAATTCATAAAACTGCCACCTTGCAACATGCTTACGAGTTCTTTGCCGGCGTTAATCAGATCATCATCTGCCTGTTCAGGATCACTCAATGCAGCAAAACCTAAAACGCCATTTTCCGAGTGTAGAATTACTCCTTGTTCAGGTTTTAAATAACCTGCTACGCGTGTCGGTAAACCAATACCCAAATTTACAAAAGAGCCGATTGGAATGTCTTGTGCAACTTTAGCTACAATCTGTTCACGACTACGTTTTTGAATATTCATTATTTAATATCTCCAACCTTGACCACATGCTGTACAAAAATTCCTGGCGTTACAATGATCTCTGGATCAAGTTCTCCCAGTTCCACAACTTGATGGACTTGTGCAATGGTGGTTTTTGCTGCTTTGGCCATGATCGGACCAAAATTCCGTGCTGCCTTACGGTAGGTCAAGTTGCCCCACTGATCTGCCTGATTGGCATAAACCAAGGCATAATCAGCATGTATCGGATATTCCAGCACATAATCTTTTCCATTGATATTACGGGTTTCTTTACCCTCAGCTATTTTGGTACCAAAACCGGTTGGAGTAAAAACAGCTCCTAAGCCTGCACCGGCTGCCTGAATACGGCAGGCCAGATTGCCTTGTGGCACCAGTTCCAGCTCAACTTTTCCGGCTTTATACAGATCTTCAAAGACGGTTGAGTTATTGGCTCGTGGAAATGAACAGATCATTTTTTTAACCAGTCCAGACAACAGCAGATTGGTTAGACCACGATCTCCAGAAGCTGCATTGTTGTTAATAATGGTTAAGTCTCTAGGACCAAAGTCAATTAATGCTTCGATTAATTCTACCGGCTGACCTGCCAGGCCAAAACCACTGGTCATAATGTGTGCACCATCAGGAATTTGCTTAAGTACCGTCTCGATATCCTGCGTGATTTTATTCATCATATTGCTTCCTAGCATGTTCTATCTATATTACGAGTGCAGATTAATCTGCCTTTTGTGGATCAAATAAGCGGTCTTTAATAAAGAAAGCGGGTATCAGGCCGCAAAGAAAATAGGCAATGCCCATAATCAGTAAGCCGGTACCAATTGAGCCTCCTTGAGCAAAATAGCCAATGGTAAGAGGTGCAAACACCGCACCCAGTCGGCCTACGTTATATGCCCCACCCACTGCTGTTCCACGCACTTTGGTGGAGAAGCTTTCTGTCATGTAAGTCGCATTAATACCGTATGGAATACCATAGAGAAAACCGAAAAATAACATCAGCCAGAGGATATTATCCGGCGTATTACCAAAGACAATCACAGGGATAAAAATTGCAGTACCCATAGTGCCGAAAGCAAATACCGCACGACGGCCAATCCGGTCAGCGATAAAACCAGCAATAACTTTGGTACACATCATGATCAGGAAAGTCCCGATCATATACATGGTCATTTCTTTAAACTTGATTCCCAGATCAGTCTCTAAATACGCCGGTAGCCAGTTGCTGACTCCATAATATCCAAACTGTAAAAATGCGGTACTGAAGGACCAGAGGATAAACATGCGACGGCTAAGTGCATCTTCAAAAATCATTTTAAAAGTATTTTTTGGTTTTTCCTGCAGAATACCACTGGCTTTTGCATCCAGGCGTGCTTTACGCGCATCTAACCAGGCTTTCGGCTCAGGCACTAAAAAGTACATCGCGAAAGCCAGTACAATTGGAATAATGGCAATATAATAGAGGTATCGCCAGCCAAACTCAGGTAATAACCATCCAGCCAGAACAGTTGCGACCACCGAGCCTAAAGTCCAGCCAGTCATGAGCGTTGCCAATACTGTAGAGCGATATTTGGTGGGTACATACTCTGCCATGAGTGTGTTACAGGCAATATATAAGGCGCCTAGTCCAATCGCAGACGTAAAGCGCAGCCATTTGAACTGATCATAACTTTCTACGAATCCCAACCAGAAGGTTAATGAAGAAAATAATGCAATGGCAATGACGATCACACGAACCCGGCCAAAACGGTCACAAGCCCAGCCACCAAAAAAACCGCCGATAGCCATCCCTGCAAGTGTCCAGCTTCCTAAAGCACCGGCCTGCATATTACTTAATGAAAACTCTTGTTTCAGACTGGTCAGACTGTAGGCTAATAATGCAATATCAGCACCATCAACCAATAATGCTAAAAATGAGAAAATAAAGGCCAGAATCCAGACTCTTTGCTTGGGTTCGTTTCCACCTTCCACTGGGTGTTGTTGTGAACTGATCGTATCCATAATGCTCTTTCTACTTTTCGGCACTCCTGTGCCTTTTTAAAACGCATATTTCACTTAATTATTTAGGTGAAATATAGAATATTCGCTGATCATTACCACGCTTTAGCAAGGTGGTATAAAATGATTTTCAAAGTTCTTGATAAATTTTCTCTGCAGAAATCACGTAGCAATACATTGAATGATGTGATTAAGCACAATTCTTAAACCCGTAAAACAATCTAGCCAGCAATGCTGGCTAGAAGTTGATGTCAGGTTTAGTTGCAAAAGGCTGCAATTCCGGTTTGTGCACGACCTAAAATCAGGGCATGTACATCATGGGTACCTTCATAGGTATTTACCACTTCCAGATTAACCAGATGACGGGCTACACCGAATTCATCGCTAATGCCATTTCCACCCATCATGTCACGGGCCAAACGGGCAATATCCAGTGCCTTGCCGCAGTTGTTGCGCTTGATCAGTGATGTACCTTCAACTGAAGCAATGCCTTCATCCTTCATGCGGCCAAAACGTAAAGCTACCTGCAAACCGAGTGCAATTTCAGTTTGCATATCTGCCAGTTTCTTCTGGATCAGCTGATTCGCAGCGAGTGGTCGACCAAACTGTTTACGGTCCATGGTGTATTGATGTGCAGTATGCCAGCAGAACTCTGCAGCTCCCATGGCACCCCAGGCAATCCCGTAACGTGCACTATTCAAGCAGGTAAAAGGCCCTTTTAAACCGCGAACTTCCGGAAATGCATTTTCTTCTGGAACAAAGACGTTATCCATTACAATTTCACCGGTGATTGAGGCACGTAGACCCACCTTGCCGTGAATCGTTGGAGCAGAAAGCCCTTCCCAGCCTTTTTCTAAAATAAAGCCACGAATGTCACCGATATTACCTTCGGCAGAAACTTCTTTGGCCCAAACTACAAATACATCGGCAATCGGACTATTGGTAATCCACATTTTTGCG
>DFCG01000124.1:0-8309 GCA_002367455.1 Acinetobacter sp. UBA3060
AGTTGAGTGTCTCGATAATAGGTATAATCAATATCGTAATATGATGAAATTTCACCTTGTTTTATCAGAGAGTATTGGCGTTCATTTGACGTAAATACTTCTTCCAGGTTAGCTGCCTGAGTAGCATCTCCTTCTTGTTGCTGTAAAGCTTGAGATGCATCTACTACCTGGCCAGCCTGAGTCTCTACAGGTGCTGCTGTTTCCACGGCAGCCTCTTCAACTGCTTCATATCCACCTAGTTCCGATTCTTCTGCAGTCTGCGTTTCGACCTGCCCGGTTTGAGCCGGTACAGATGCAGCAGTTTCAACAACAACTTCATCAACCGTTTCGTATTCACCTAGTGCTGGTTCTTCTGCAGCAAATGCAACGCCCATTACCATTTGAATGCTCAGTGCCAAGAACGTCTTGTTCATCCATTTACTGTTCATATCCATTTCACCATTTTAATTTTTATTACTGTTTTTCGTTTTATTTATTCTTGTAATACAGTCTCAGGAAGTTATGTTGATATTCCCCAAATTGTTCTGACTCTGTATTACGATTACGGTCCATACGGATCGTAGAAGCTTTATCAGCAATTTTGTCCATATAAAATTGTGGATACTGCATGTCAACCAAGGCATAGCGATTGATCGTAGCATCTTCTACATGGCGCATATCTGATTCTTTTAATACTAGAAAATTTTTGCGATATTGTTCAGGTACATTAATCAGAAACAAAGTGTTATTTTCCCAAATATCCTGAAAACGCCGTTCCTCAAAACTGATATTACCAAGTGCCGGATCTGCAACATAAACCCGGCCATTTTTATAACCTTTATAAACTACAAAATGCTTAAATCCCGCATAAGAAATCGGAACAATGGCAGGCTGATCTTGATTGACTAAATCTTTGAACTCTCCTCGATAGCCTCCACTTTCCAACCCTAAGGCTGAAACAAAGCGCTTCATATCAAGCAGAGAAAAACTACGGCGTTCAACAATTTTATCCGTTTCACCGAATTTCATTAGCCCACTCATGACTTGCTGCTCATCCAGCTGCGTACCGACATAACCATTAAGGAGGGTCGTAAGTGCTGCTGAACCACAACTATAATCATAAGCTTGACGTACAATGCCCTGAAACTGATCCAGAAGGGCTGGTTTTACTTCCACAGCTTCACGGTGCATACGCACAAAAGAGTCATTTCTTGAATCAAGAACTTCAGTATAGTGAACAGCACCGTTCGGCTGTTTTTTGATATCCAGAGCTTCTTTGGCAGCGTAATACATCAATGCCGAGCCCAACGCGATCTCTAACATAATTATTAACTTTTCTTATAATGGGCATGATGTGCCTATTTTTTCTTTTTATAGAGCATTCACTCTACTTCCCTGTAACTAGAAAGATACCTGTTTTTTCAAAAAAATACAGTATTTTTTTTATTTTTTAGATAAGTGATATAGTCATAAAAAAGCGCGTGTAAACACGNNCCTTGAACTTCCATATCACCAATTGATGATCTTGCTTCACGGTTACCTAAATGAATACCTTTAATGTATTGGTCTTTCGCCCCAGTATCATTACTTACAATACGAACATGCGCTGCCTTACCTAACTGAGCTGTAGTACCTACATAAGCATCGTTATATACAGAAATATTCTGGCTAATGGTTAAATCATTAGAATCCGCATCTGCAATTTTGATACTTTCAACAAAAATCTCACCGGCTTCACGTGTAGTCACTGGAGTCGTACCTACAAGCCCCACTGCTTTATTTTTAGACGAGTTATCTAAAATACCTAGGTTTTTAATTTCTAGACCACCTGCCATTACACTATTCATCTTGATCATAGCGCCTTGTGGAGCAGCACCCAGTTGAATATTGGCATTTATCACACCAGTTTTAACGTCAAAACCACTAATGATGTCGTTTACAACACCGGCACCACCTCGACGAATCGAATCCGGATCATCTGCACCAGATGCAGTTACACCAATTCGGCCAACTTTGATATCTAGACCCGATACTTGTGCAGCAACATTAATGAAAGGATTACCAGCCCCAGCATCTGAATCAATTACCAAGTCAGCAAGGTTACGGGATGCAAGTAAATAGGCACCATTATTGTCATAATTGGCACCGATTACTACACCATGCGTTGCAGTAGTAGGATCAGCAAGAGCAGCAGCATCAGGTGCTGTATCAGTCTTACCACGGATTACGATCGCACCTGCTGTAGAAGTACCTCCGAAACCCGCCTCATTTGCAACACCTTTAGGTGCCAAACCGTCGTTATCATGGATAAATAATTTTTCAATAGCAATTTTCGAGATGCCGATACCAATTGTCAAACCGTCTTGACCCGTTGTTTCGCTTAGAGATGCGTCATCCATTGCTTGCATCGCCATCGCATTGGCACTAAATGCAACTGAAGTCGCTAAAACTAATTTTGTAAATTTTTTCATTGTTTACTCTCCCAAGAGTACTATTTTTTTTGGTTGTGAATTACTCAGTGTTTAGGCTGTATTTTTTATTTTCTGACAGCTTAAGCATCTTTCCTTGAGTAATTTGCTAGCCCACTTAAATTAGCGTCGAGTCAAATTTTGATCAACTGTTGTTGGTCGCAATCTGTCGCTTACCGATAAACGGTATTTCATGATTTAAAAATATTTTCCTGGCTTCTTGATATAAAATAGTAAGTCATATCGAACTCTCCATAACTGAATGACCGAAGCTCTCTATCATCGTCCCTTAAAGTTTGAATCACGTCTGGTTACAGATCTATTATCCGCATTGAAGACATTGAATCATCTAGTGTATTTAAATAATAATGGTCGGCCTTTTATTGCCTGCTGCGCTCAAGAATATTTTGTTGCGCAGACATCACAAATTCAGTCTTTTAAAAGAATAGGGATTGAACAGTATCAACCCAGCCCATCTGAATTTAATTTAGTGATTAATGCATTAAAAACTCCTCAAGAGAATGGCTTTCATGGAGGCTATGTTGGCTTTATCGGCTACGATTATGCGGCTCAACAATATATTCAGTATCCAGACCGTCCTCAACCTGGTTTATTTATTGGTCAATTTCCTTCCTACATTAAACCAATCTCTGATGGCTGGATGTTCTATAGTGATGATCCACAGGCAGAACAAATTTTCAATCATATTCAGAACTTACTTAATCAAGATAAAATTCACTCGACATTTCATTTAAAAAATCCTTGTATCTCACGCTGGACTAAATCTGTTTATACTCAGGCTTTTCAGAAAATTCAGGACTATATTGTTGCAGGTGACTGCTATCAGATTAATCTGACCCAAGAGTTTAAAGGTCGTGCCCAAGGCTCCCTCTTAGCAACTGCCCAAGCATTCTGGACATTAACCGAAGCGCCCTATGCCGGTTATTTGCGTATTGGTGATTTTGAATTACTCAGCTGCTCACCCGAGTTATTTATTGACTTCGAAAAAAATCGGAAAATTATCACCAAACCAATTAAAGGCACCATGCCACGCTATACAGATCCAGTGCTGGATGAACAATCTAAACAAACCTTAAAAGCATCGGAAAAAGATCAAGCAGAAAATGTCATGATTGTGGATTTATTACGTAATGATTTAAGTGTTTATGCAGAAACAGGCTCGGTTAAAACCCCCAAATTATTTAATATCGAAAGTTTTAATCAAGTGCATCATATGGTGAGCGAAGTAGAAGCGACCTTAAAAGCAGGTGTGAATCCTTTCGAGGTATTAATGTCAGCCCTACCAGGTGGCTCAATTACGGGCGCACCTAAAATCCGGGCCATGCAGATTATTGCTGAATTGGAAGGTGCAGCACGTGGTGCTTATTGCGGTTCAATGGGTTATTTTAATTTTGATGGTACCGGTTCCTGGAACATTCTGATTCGTTCTATTCAGAAATATCAAGAAGATGTTTCTTTATGGGCCGGTGGTGGCATTACCATTTCTTCGGATTGTAATGCGGAATATCAGGAATGTTTTGATAAAGTTTCAGCGATGCTGGATCTGTTAAATACCTGGTATCAGCCTGAATAAATAAAAAAGCGAATCATTTGATTCGCTTTTTTCTACAAATCCACCCTAACCTTCCTTTACTCAAAGAGGGAACTCCTCCCTTTTCAAAGAGAAGCTAGGAGGGATTTTAATCACACCAAAATCTCATTTTTTAGCGTATCGACTAAACGCTGATTTTGCTCATCTGTACCAATGGTAATTCTTAAGAACTGGTTAATACGTGGCTTGTTAAAATAACGCACGATAATGCCACGTTCACGCAACTCACTTGCAAGTTCGCCTGCATCCTTAGATGGCAATGAGGCAAAAATAAAGTTGGCACTCGATGGTAAAATTTTAAAACCAAGCTCATTTAGTTGAAACACCAACTTTTCACGGCTGGCAATAACTTTCTGATTCTGTGCTTCAAAGTAGGCCTGATCTTCAAATGAAGCGACCGCTGCAGCAATCGCAAAACGGTCCATCGGATAAGAGTTAAAGCTGTTTTTGACTGCTTCAAGTGCTGCAATCAAATGTGGCTGAGCAATCGCGAAACCAACACGTAACCCTGCAAGAGAACGTGACTTCGAAGTAGTTTGACATACGACTAAATTTTCATATTTTTCAACCAGCTTGACTGCTGATTCGGCACCGAAGTCGACATAGGCTTCATCAATCACCACCACTGAATCCGGATTGGCTTGCAAAATTTCTTCAATCGCAGCCAAACCTAGATCAATACTGGTCGGCGCATTAGGATTAGTAATAATAATGCCGCCATTAGCTTGTTTATAGTCATCTACAACAATTTCAAAGTTATCATTCAATGGCAAGATTTTGGTTCTGATGCCAAAAAACTGACTATAAACTGGATAGAAACTATAGGTAATATCTGGATAAAGTACAGGCTGTTCTTGAACAAAAAATGCTTTAAAGATATGTGCCAAGACTTCATCTGAGCCATTGCCGACAAAGACAGTGTCTACAGGTACATTTTGTTGTTTAGCGATCGCCTGTTTCAACTCTGATGCATCAGGGTCTGGATACAAACGCAAAACATCTGCCGAATTCGCAAGTACCTTTTGAACCGCTTCTACCACTTTGGGTGAAGGTGGATACGGATTTTCATTGGTATTAAGTTTTAAAATATTCTGGATTTTTGGTTGTTCGCCTGGGGTATACGGTTCTAATTCACGTACTTCAGGACTCCAAAAACGCATTTGTTCTGTTGTGATATTCATTTTATATTCTCTTTAAACCCTCTCCTAACCTCTCCCTGAGCCATATATGGCGCAAGAGAGGAATTTTCATTAATAAAGACACAAGATTTTTGTGGTTTAAATTCTCCTCTCCTTTTAGGAGAGGGTCAGGGAGAGGTTGTAATGCTATTTATGATTGATAACGATAACGTGCTGACTGTGCATGTGCATCCAAGTTCTCTTGTTGCGCCAAGATATCCGCAGTTTTTGCTAAAGTTTTTACACCTTCTTGTGAGCACATGATCAAACTTGAACGCTTCTGGAAATCATAGACACCAAGTGGCGATGAAAAACGCGCAGTACCTGAAGTTGGCAAGACATGGTTTGGCCCGGCACAGTAATCACCAATGGCTTCAGGCGTATAACGACCCATAAAGATTGCACCTGCATGACGAATGCTATCAGACATTGCTTCTGCATCATCTAAACATAACATCAAATGCTCAGGCGCTACCTGATTAATCAAATCTGACGCTTCTTGACGGTCTTTTACCAAGACTAAAGCACCACGATTGGCAATCGAAGTACGGGCAATTTCCGCCTTCGGTAATGTTGCCAAGTGCATTTCAATCGCCTGCTCAACGGCATTTAGCAACTGTTCATCTGGTGTGATGAAAATGGCTTGTGCCACAGTGTCATGCTCAGCTTGCGAAAGTAAATCCATGGCCAGCCATTCAGCGTTATTTTGGCCTTCGGCATATACCAAAATTTCAGAAGGCCCTGCAATCATGTCGATGCCGACCTGACCAAACACTGCACGTTTTGCTGCAGCAACAAAACGGTTGCCCGGGCCAGTAATTTTATCTACTGCTGGGACAGTTTCTGTACCATAAGCCAATGCCGCAACTGCTTGCGCGCCACCAATCGTAAAGACACGCGTTACACCTGCCAGATATGCAGCCGCCAGTACCAATGGATTTAACTCACCATTCGGCGCAGGTACCACCATAATAATTTCCGGCACACCTGCGACATGTGCAGGCACCGCATTCATCAATACTGAAGACGGATAAGACGCCAGACCACCCGGTACATAAATTCCGACACGATCCAGTGGGGTAACTTTTTGACCGAGCGTATTTCCTAAAGCATCGACATAGGTCCAGCCGTCCTGTTTTTGTGCTTGGTGGAATTCCCGAATACGATTCGCTGCAAGTTCAAGCGCTTCCCGGACTTCCATGCTTAGACCATCAAATGCTGCTTTCAATTGTTCCTGGGTCAGTTCAAGCTCTGAAAATTGATGCGCTGGATGTCGATCGAACTGTTGAGTGAGTTTAAGAACATGAGCATCACCATGCTGACGAACATCAGCAATAATTTGATCTACAGTTTTTAAAAGTTCAGGATCATTAACAGTTTCAAAAGCCAACAAGTCAGCAAAAGCTTGCTTGAAGTTTTGATCTTGGGTCGATAAACGTCGCATCAATTTACCCATCAGGTTTGAATTCGAAGGCTTTAGTTTACCTGTTTTCCAGCCTTTTGTCGGCAGCTATAGTGCTCTAGCCCCATGAGTTTTATTGGAAATAACTTTTGGTAAAATTGATGAAAAGATTTAGATCATCTTTTATTTTCAATCCAATAAAAAAACCGCCCTATTAAGGACGGTTTTTGTGTTCAGCATAAATTATGCTTTTTTCGCTTGCTCACGTGCTTCAACCGCTTGTTCCAGTTGAGCCAAAATCGGATTTAATAATGCCTGCTTACGCTTAAAGCTGGCTTTATTGACGATCAAACGTGAAGATACTTTACAGATTTCTTCAAGTGGCTCCAGACCATTGGCACGCAAGGTGTTACCGGTATCAACCACATCAACAATGTAATCACCCAGACCAACCAGTGGTGCGAGCTCCATGGAGCCATACAGCTTGATCACATCCACTTGTTCACCTAGGCTAGCATAGTATTGACGGGTCAAATTCACGTACTTGGTCGCAATTTTTAAACGACCTTTAGGACGTTGCATCCCCACCTTACCGGCGGTCATCAATTTACATACCGCAATTTTCAGGTCCAATGGTTCATAGACATTTTGCGCGCCATGTTCCATCAATACATCTTTACCGGCCACACCAATATCGGCTGCACCATTTTCAACATAAGTCGGTACATCTGAAGCACGTAAAATTAAAATACGAACCTGTTTATGCGTGGTCGGGAAAATCAGTTTACGAGATTTATCAGGATCTTCTAAAAGATTAATCCCTGCTGTTTCTAGCAAAGGTAAAGTCTCTTTTAAGATACGCCCCTTACTTAATGCCAAAGTTAAACCATGATCAAAATTGCCCATTACGTCAAAGTTTGGATCATCGTTTCTCATATCGCTCATTAATTTACTCGCTTAATTTGGGCACCTAAACTTTGTAACTTTGCTTCTACATCTTCATAACCGCGGTCAATATGATAAATGCGGTCAATCAGCGTTTCACCTTCAGCGGCAAGTGCTGCCAGCACCAAAGAGAACGAAGCACGTAAATCTGTTGCCATTACGGGTGCGGCAGAAAGTTTTTCTACACCCGTTACCACAGCATCATTACCTTCTACCTGAATATTGGCACCCATACGTGCCAATTCAGGAACATGCATGAAACGGTTTTCAAAAATCGTTTCAGAAATTGTCGCAAAGCCTTGAGCAATGGCATTCACAGCCATAATCTGGGCTTGCATATCGGTTGGAAATTCTGGATGTGGTAAGGTTTGGAAGCTGACAGCTTTCGGACGTTTACCCAGCATATCCAGTTCAATCCAGTCGTCACCACGGGTCACTTCTGCGCCCATTTCTTCAAACTTGTCCAGCACCGCTTCCATCAGGGACGGATCAGTATGCGTGGTTTTGATACGACCGCCAGTGATCGCTGCTGCTGCCAGATATGAACCGGTTTCAATCCGGTCAGCAACAACCGCATATTCACAGCCATGCAGACGTTCGACACCGGTCACAATTAAAGTATCAGTATCCAGACCTTCAATCTTGGCACCCATCTTGATCAGCATTTGCGCAAGATCAGTGATCTCAGGTTCACGTGCTGCATTGCGAATCGTGGTCACACCATC
>DFCG01000124.1:8449-9304 GCA_002367455.1 Acinetobacter sp. UBA3060
TTCTTTGCACCAGAAATGCGCACTTCACCTTCGAGCTTGATACCGCCCTGAATTAAAAATTTATCCATTAAATGATTAAGCTCCAAATAAGCTTGCTTTGCGCCATTCTTCTTTTGTCATCGCGCGAATCGTTACTGCGTGAACTGCACCACTGGCAATAT
The DNA here is from genome assembly GCA_002367455.1 of Acinetobacter sp. UBA3060. Taxonomy (GTDB): domain Bacteria; phylum Pseudomonadota; class Gammaproteobacteria; order Pseudomonadales; family Moraxellaceae; genus Acinetobacter. Next base: position 8,611 of record DFCG01000124.1, read on the forward strand.
GGGCATTGAGAGGAGCATAAACAGCTTGTTGGCGTGCAACTGGACGCTTACCTTCAAATTGATCATCCACAATACGGAGATCAAATTTTCCGCCCTGACCACTCACAGCAACATCCGCCTCTGGAAAAGCGGCTTCTAAAATTTCAGCGAGCTGTTCATTATTCATCACAAGACCTCTTATAGGACTAAGGGTGTAAAACGAGCCATTTTACTATAAATAGCAAAAATAATTCATGGATCCATACATTATATATATAAAAAAAAGAGGCTTTTAAAACCTCTTTTTCATCATTTGTCCTTTATAGGGCTAAAGGATGCTGCTGTAAATGCATTTCCCGGTATCGATCAATCTGCCGTTTAAGTTTTTCGGTTAATATTTTAATTGAGGTATACATATCATCTGCGGTGGCGTGAGCAAAAAATTCAATGCCCGGTAATCGGATAATAGCCTCTGCGATATGATTACTACTGCCCTTTCTAGAGCGTTTATCAATTTGATGATCTTTCGAGAGTTTCACTTGCATACTATTCACCTGATCTAGGTGCTTCGTCATCTGTGAAAACTTGGTTTTTATACTTTCTTCAATAGCTGGCGTAATCGATAAATGATGTCCACGAATTGTTATTTGCATAGTTCTATCCCTCACCTTCGTTAGGATTAGAAGAGTCACAATATAAAATAATTTAAATACAG
>DFCG01000082.1:0-41484 GCA_002367455.1 Acinetobacter sp. UBA3060
TCAATTGAACTCAAAACCCAACCTATTAATTTAAAAGCTCTTTTATTGAATAAAAAAACTCATTGACCCAATTTTGACCCAACTTAGATTTAGTGCATTGAATAACTTTAAAATCTTATTCAAATTCAGGATTTGAAATGGCGTACGACATTATAGCAGAACATTATAAGAAATATAAATGCAACGTTATAACATTTCATTTCACTCCTTGTGATATTAATAATCCCTTCAACCTTATTATGACTAAATTTTTAATTTGTATTTTTGCTTAGGACTCTTAGGCTTATCAGGAAGGGTGCGTTCAACCACACCGGCTTCTAATGCTAGAGTCAAATAATTTTTTTATAATGTTGCTCGGTGGGACAAGTCTAATAGAGCCATCAACTCAGTTAGGCTATATTCCTTCTGCTCCATATTCTGGATGAGACGTTTAACTTGATCGCTAACTTGTACGCTAGCTTGAGCGGTATCTTGATCGCTGGCATCAGAACTGAGTATTGCATCTAGAATCATCTGCAAAATAAACTCAATAAAAGGTGCAGAATCTGAGTGATCTGTGCTCGCTTGCAATGCATCGTAATAAGCTTTTTAATTTTGATAAATCAAGCTTTCAACAGGGATATTGAGAAAAATTGGATTCCACTGGCTTAAGATTAAAGTTTGCCATAAACGTCCCATACGCCCATTGCCATCAGCAAATGGGTATATAAACTCAAACTCATAATGAAATACTGAACTCTGAATTAGTGGATGCTCATTGCCTTCAGCCAACCACTGCAATAGCTCTCCCATTAAACGGTGGACTTGATTTGCAGGCGGAGCCATATGCCCGACTCGATCCCCTGACATCACACCAACACCACCATGACGATACTGCCCAACCTCATCAATCAGTCCTGTCATCAATATTTGATGTGCTTTCAGCAAATGAGATTCTTGATCAGGATTCCAATCTTGAATTTCCTCATATGCTTTTAGTGCATTACGCACCTCTTGAACTTCTTTAGATGTAGCGATAATGGGCTTGCCATTCAGGATCGCTGTGATTTGCTCTGTACTCAAGGTATTATTCCCTTCAATTGCTAAAGCCCCTTGAATCGTTCGAATACGATTGGCTTTTCGCAATTTAAGGCTATCTTGGGTTGGGGTTAATGCAGTCAAACTGCCCTATTGATTCACTAATTTGTGCAATCAAGTGAATAATTTTAGAGGTGATCGTATAAGGCGGTTGATATTTCATGCCATTCCTAATTGATGTAAAAACAAAGCACAGTTGATTAAACTCTAAAATATTAATATTTCATAGCTTAGTGAGTGATATCTGCTATCAACATGTTTATCTTTTCTGAATCTGAAACAGTGAGCTAACTAATCGCTATTTCTTTTAAAATAAACCTATGTATTCTCGTTAAAATACGTAGGTTTCTTCATTACAGGACAGCATTATGTTTATTCATGCCGACTTCTCACAACCCGTCATCATCAAGCCAGAAGATTACCATTGGGTGAAATCTCCAGGAGGTGAAGTCGATAGAATGATGCTTGATCGTATTGGCGATGAGAAAGCACGTGCAACTAGTCTTGTGAAATACGCACCAGAATCTACCTTTCCTGAACATCAACATCCTTTGGGTGAAGAAGTCCTCATCTTGTCAGGCATTTTTACCGAGAATGCTGAAGATGATTATCCAGCAGGCTGGTATTTACGTAACCCCCATCATTCAACTCATCGGGTTTCCAGTAAAGCAGGTTGTTTAATCTTTGTGAAACTGATGCAAATGACTGAACATGAGACAGAACCCACCCGAATTAATACCAATGATCCAACAAATTGGAAGCTTACCGAACATCGGATGATATGCCCGTTATTTCAATCGGAACATGAGCAGACCTATTTAGAAAAGCTAAAACCTGATCAAATTTTCGTAGAGAAATCAGAACAAGGGATTGAGTTACTAATTATCAAAGGTCAATTATTTTGTGGCGCTGAAATATATCTAGCAGGTTCATGGGTCCGTCTTCCCATCAATAGTGCTGCTAAATTTCAGGCTGGTCCATCAGGCGCAATGCTTTATGTCAAAACTGGTCATCTACAACATGCCATAGATGTATGGGTGAAATGAACAATAATGTATCTTCAAAATAAGGCTGTCTTGTGTCTAGAATACTGGAAGCCGTCCAGTTACCACTTTTATAATCAGTACAAAATGTAATGATATATCACTACATTTCTGATATTCCTTTTTTCATGTATTATCGACTAAGACAAATTGAAGGATAAGGTTATGTTTGAAACTATTGATAATTTAAAGAAAAAATTAGATCAACATCGCCCTCTCTCTCCGTCAATTGTCAAAAACTTACAAGAAGATCTTATTGTCCGTTGGACCTATCATTCGAATGCAATTGAAGGTAATACACTTACCCTACTAGAAACAAAAGTAGTACTGGAAGGTATTACTGTTGGTGGAAAGGCATTAAGAGAACACTTCGAAGCGATCAACCATAGAAATGCAATTTACTATGTTGAAGATATCATTCGGAAAGAGGAGCCTTTTTCTGAATGGCAAATTCGTAATATCCATCAGCTTATCTTAAAGAATATTGATGATGATAATGCTGGACGTTATCGTCAGCAAAATGTCCTGATATCCGGTGCTACGTCTACCCCGCCTGATTACACATTATTAAATGACAAGATGGCTCAACTGATCGATTGGTATAACAGCGACGCACATAAACTCCATCCAATTGAACGTGCAGCCAAAGTACATGCTGATTTTGTTGGCATTCATCCATTCATTGATGGCAATGGTCGCACATCACGTCTTTTAATGAACCTAGAATTACTTAAAGCTGGTTATCCACCTTGTGTGATTACTGTAGAAAATCGCTTAGCTTACTATGAAGCGCTTGATCAGTGGATGGCTTATGGGAAAACTGAAGCTTTTATTCAATTAGTTTCCGAGGCTGTATTAGAGGGTTTTAAACCGTATCAGGTGGTTTTAGGGATTTAAAATAAAAGATCAGCTTGTACGATATTATCAATTAGAACAATAAACTGTGGGTAATCCTATAGCTTGGACTGTTCCCAGTATCCTAGACATGAAGTAGCTTCATTTTGAAGCTATCTCAAATGCTTCTGGACTCATTCCATCGAGATGCGAATGACGCCTACCGATGGTAAAATATCTCGATATAATCAAACACATCCGCACGGGCCATTTCTCATGTTTTATAAATCCTCTTTTTAATTCTTTCCTTCTTTAAACTACTATAAAAGGATTCAGCAACAGCATTATCCCAACAGTTGCCTCTGCGACTCATACTCAGAACCAAATTATGCTTCTGACAGAATCTTTGCCAGTCTCCACTGCTGTATTGTGGGCCTTGAAGGTAGGCTCGATGATATAATAATTAAACTCTAGCCAATTTGGCTGACACAGAATTTTTGAACGCCCTCTCACATTTAACAATTCACTTATTCTCTACTTCCTCACTTGTATCGCAAATTGAATAACATGGCATTTACCACAATGTAATTTTCCCTCATGCCTTTCTTGTTCGCCCACATAAAAATGATGGAGATGGTCCTGCCCAAATACGTCCAGAATGGATCGAGGATCGTATAAATATTCGATATTTTTAGGCCCCCCGGTTTGGTAGTTGATCTGCTCCTTGGAATACAGCTCACCGATAAACCATCCACCGTTTAGCAAAGATTCTCTTATGCCTGCTAAAATCTGTTTTTGCGTTTGTGTATCGAAATGACCAAATACACAAATCACGTTTTGATAACGCTCGGACGGCCATTTCGCTGCTGTTAAATCCACATTTTTGAGTTCGAGCTTTATCCCTGTGGCTTCGGCCTTGCTAGACAGATGCTTCAAGGCAACATCGGAATAATCCCAGACTTCTGCCGAAAAAGAATAATTATGCTGTCTTGCCTGCTCAGCCAGGTACAGGATATTCCTTCCTTCTCCTTCAGCAATTGCCAGTGTTTTACCTTCTATCCGGATTTTTTCCGTAACCTCCTGGATAAACAGGTTTGCTGCTGTGCCGTACAGGTCCTGCGTCTGGGCATACAATTCATTCCAGTGCTGACTCATTTCATCCCTCCATTTACTTGACTATCCAATCAGCCGGAAAATTCTTTAAAGGCATCCAGTGCATTTGCGGCATACATCAATGAAGGTCCACCGCCCATATATACCGCAACGCCCAGAACTTCCTCCAGCTCCTGCAGGGTCATGCCCATTTTGACCAGGGTTCTGACATGAAAGCCGATACAACCATCACAACGTGATGCGACACCAATCGCCAAGGCAATCAGCTCCTTGGTTTTAGGATCAATCACACCATCACGCATTGCGGTCTGGGACAACTGATTGAAACTTTTCATTAAATCAGGTGAATCTTGAGTTAAGGTTCTTAAACTGCCTGAAATGTTCTGGGTTAATTCTTTGTATTTCATCACTGCTTCTCACATTCAACAATACGGTTGTTCACCTATTCAACGGCTTATTTTTCTACCGGATAGCCCTGCTCTAGCCAGGCCTGATAACCACCCTGAACTGACTTGACCTGGGTAAAACCCATGTTTTGTAAGGTATCGGTTGCCAATGCGGAACGTCCACCCGTACCACAGATCAAATAGATCGGCTGATCTTTAAGGTGTTCCAGTGCCTGCTGGGTATCGCAATGATGACTGGCTAAAGGATGCTGGTGAATTCTCATTTCCAAAACACCACGCGGATAATTCACCGCCCGGTCTATGGCTGCCGCCTGAAACTCATCCGGTTCCCGAACATCAATCAGAATGGTTTTATGGTTTTGCATCGCTTCAAACAGTTCAGCTACACTTACTTCCTGAATCTGGCTTTTCGCATTCAGAATCAATTGCTCTGCAGTTTTCATCATTTTCATTCTTCCTCGGCTATTAAAATTATATTTTGTATAAACGATGCTCAGGTCGATTAAAAGCGCTTGAGTTAAAGTTCCCAACCGGCTGTTTTAGCCCATGAGCGCTGAATAGATTAAATACATCGCCACCCCAACCACGGTAGTGGCAAATATTTTCTGTACCTTGTTACTGTCAATCCGCTGCATCAGACTGCGTCCAATTAACATCCCGACAATACAGGCCAGGACAAAGGTCAGCGTAACCGAAACAGGATATTGAAAGCCATCCAGCACGTGTGCAGAAATACTGACCCCACCAATCAGGAAAATAATCATCAGGGAAGTCGCAACGATACTGCGCATATCAAGGTCGGTGAATTTACGCAGGGCTGGAACAATGACAAAACCCCCACCCACGCCAAGCAGACCGGTTAATAAACCTGCCACAACACCAATACCTGCCAGGAAAGAGGCCGTTTTGACATTCCAGATCAGACGACCGGTCGATTGATTGACCTTGCACGGTGCATTGCCATGATCGGTCACTTTATTAAAGAAGATTCGATAAGCCACGATCAGCATGACCAGACTGAAAGCCAGCGTCAGCCAGACCGGAGAAACGATATCGGCCAGATGCACGCCATAACGCGCTGTAGGAATACTGATCAGTGCGATCCAGAGCGCAGCGCGATAACGCACAATACGCTTGAATAAACCCTCGAACGTTCCGACCAAGGCCGACAGCGTGACTGCCAACAAACCTACCGGTGCAGCCTGTGCCACAGTCCAACCCTGACTCGCCATCAGTGCCGGTACAGCCAGAATTCCGCCACCAGCACCGGTTAGACCCAGCAAGCCACCAATCGCCAATCCTTCCAGTATTAATGCCCACATCGCTCTCTCCCTTATCCACAAAAATGATTCAATAAAAGTTGAACTTTTTGTTGAATCACGACACAAGCTTATTTGAAGTAGTTAAGAGGAAGCTTGAGGTAAGAAACACCATTGGCTTCAGGCTCAGGAAACTGCCCTGCTTTCATATTGATCTGAATTGCCGGTAGAATCAGCTTAGGCATATTGAGTCCTGAATCCCGCTGGTTGCGCATCTGAGCAAATTCAGCTTTACTGATTCCCTGATGAATATGAATATTCTGTGTCTTTTGTGTCTGTATATCAGATTCACACACATAGGATTCACGTGTTTCAGGCAAATAGTCATGACATAAAAAGACCCGCGTATCTTCTGGCAACTGAAACAGGCTTTGTACCGAATCATAAAGCTGTTCTGCGCTGCCTCGCGGGAAGTCACAACGTGCTGTACCATAATCTGGCATAAACAGGGTATCACCCACAAAAACCGCATCACCAATCACATAACTCAGACAAGCAGGCGTATGTCCCGGTGTTGGAATGTTATAAGCCTTCAAGGTTCCGATTTGGAACGACTCATGATCTTTAAATAAATAATCAAAGAGCTGCTGAGCATTCCATTGTTTAATATCCAGATGATAAATCGCGCCAAAAGTTTCCTGAACAATACCAATTTTCTGGCTCATGGCGATCTTGCCACCTAACTCAGCTTTGAGATATTGTGCTGCAGTTAAATGGTCAGCATGGACATGGGTTTCGAGAATCCACTCGACCGTTAAACCCTGCTCTTTAATATAGGCAATAATTTTATCGGCATGAATAGTGGATGTACTTGCTGATGCCGGATCATAATCCAAAACGCTATCAATAATGGCGCAGGCTTTGGTCGCAGGATCACGTACAACATAACTGAAGGTATTGGTATCTTCGTGAAAAAAATCTTTTACTATAGGTAAGTTTGACATCGTTAAGCTCCTGACCATTTACGGTGAATCCATACACCCACCAGCATTGCTACAATAAAATAGAGCACTTGATAGTGGCCCAAACCGATCAAGGTGAAACTTGGTGCCGGACAGATGCCTGCAATGCCCCAACCTGCACCAAATAAAACCGCACCCGTGATCAGTTTTTTATCTATCTGATTATTTTTAGGTAAATCAATAGGTTCATTAAATACTGTTTTTGGTTGCGCCGTACGTAATGCTTTCTGGAAGGGAATAAAGGCCACCGCAATCGCGCCCATCATGACAAAGGCCAGACTGGCATCCCAGTCGCCAAACAGATCCAGGAAATCGAGTACTTTTTCCGGATTGGACATGCCCGATACCATCAATCCCACAGAGAACAGCGCACCAAATAAAAAGGCAAACACATTTTTCATTTTAGAATGCTCCTGTGATATGACGGATAATATAAACAGCGACAAAACCTGCAAACATGAAAGTCATGGTCGCGATGATAGAACGCTTAGACAGGCGACTGATGCCACAAATTCCGTGACCACTGGTACAGCCCGAACCCAGACGTGTCCCAAAGCCCACCAGCAGACCTGCCACAATCATCATCAGTGGGCTAGCATTCAATTCGATTTCAGGTTGTACAAACAGACCATAAATAAACGGTGTGAGGACTAAGCCTAATAAAAACCAGATTGCAGGTGTTTTAAACATGGTTTTTGAGTTTAAGACTTGCCCAATCAAACCACTGATCCCTGCAATACGGCCATTGACGTAAAGATAGCCAACTACAGAAAGCCCGAGCATTAAGCCGCCAATAAATGCGATGAGGAAGTCATGCATGATGAATTAATCCCTATACAATATACTTTTTTATATTATATAATAAAAAATATTAATCAAGCAGTTTTATGGTAAATTATGTAAACTGCACGGGCTACATCAAAAGTTGTGAGGACATTTATGGATATGATTGCTGAAAATGCCAAAATTGATTTTTCTCAAGTCGATTTCGTCAGCCAATGCCTAAAAGTTTTAGCCAATCCTGATCGTCTGAAAATCTTATGTGTTCTGGTCGACGGGGAAATGAATGTTCAGGAAATTGAAGAATCCACTGACATTCATCAACCTACACTTTCACAACAACTGACTGTGCTACGTAAGGCCGACATGGTCAGCACCCGACGTGAGGGTAAACAGATTTTCTATCGTCTGAGTGATCCCAAGGTCTTGAGCCTGATGCAAAAACTGTACGAGCTGTATTGCGCCTAGCCCTCCTCTTAATGCAACCAAAAAGAATAACCTTCAATAAATTCCGGCGATCGCAGTGATGCCATCCCCCGTCGATATTGCAGGATCGAGGCGATATTGACCAACAAACCGAATACAATCACCATAATTCCCATCCACTGTGCATAGGCTATTTTTTATGCATAATGTTCATGATCGACCAGTTGTACTAACAGGTTGGATTTTTCAATCACAAAACCCAATGCAATTAATGCCAGACCACTCCGGTTCCATGCCAGAGCGGTTCATTCCAAAGCAAACAGTACCCGTGGATGATCCAAAGTTGACATATCTCATCCAATCTTATTGTTCAAAAATTTCCTTGAAGTCCATCGCCAGGCCTTGAGTCGATTTAAATTCACCCTGATTGTTTTTCCAGGCCATCGACGGTGTGGAGAAAAAGCCGTATTTCCCCATTAGGGCCTGGTTGGCATCAATTTTTGCAGCAATTTCGGCAGGAATCTTTTCCATTTTCTTGAGCTGCTTTTTGCCTTTATTCTTGTTTATATCATTAAAAACTGCTGCTGGATTTTTCGACATTAACAATGTGGCCACCTGGCCACGGCTTTCTTCACGGATCACACCGACCTGAATATGACGCAGTTGTACCTTGCCTGATTCGACCCAAGGCCGAGCTGCTTGCCAGAATTTATAGCAATATGGGCAATTCGGATCGGAAAACACATAGACCACCCGTGGTGCATCTGGCTTTCCATCCTGGATCCAGGTCGATTTTTCCAGGGTTTTCCAGACATCGTCCAATACCGCTTTTTTCATATGCTTTTCAATCTGCTCATTGGACAGGCTTTTCCCTTGCGCATCAAACAGTTCGCCCTTGATATAATATTTGTCATCGTTGGAGATAAATACCGTATTGGAATACTGGTCTTCATGCCCTACCCAGCCGGTCATTCCTTGCGGTGCCGGAATCTGTTTTACAAACACAAAGCCCTGTTTTTCAATGTTCTGTTTTATATTTGCCTGCGTGTGCATGCTCATGATCAGGAACATGCCTGCACCAAGCACCTGGTAAATTTTGTTCATACTGAGTCCTTCCGTTTTTTAAGGTTGATCTGAAATTCTATTTAAATATTGCTGCAACATGGCCGGACTGAGTTCCCCCATATGCCGCTCGACCAGCTGGCCTTGAGCATTAAAAAACAGCGTCGTTGGCAGGCCAAAACTATTCAGCTGCTGGGGTAGTTCACCATATGGGTCCAGCAGGACATGTTTAAATTGAAACTGATGTTTTCTTAAATAGGCATTTACGGTCGCTACCTCCTCACCCTGATTGAGCATGACAAAATTCACTTGAGGATGCTGCTTGGCAGCCTTTGCCAACACCGGCATTTCGCGGTGACACGGCGGACACCAGCTCGCCCACATATTAATTACCGTGGGCTGGCCAATGAATTGGCTGAGTGAAATCTTGTCTGTACCCAGACGCTCCTGTTCTAATCCAGCAAAGACTAGATCAGGAAACGCCACTTCAGTTTTTAGACTGGATTTAAATGCGAGCCCAAGCCCGATCCAAAGTATAAAGATGATCAACAAGATGGCTTTGAATCGGATCTGCAACTGTCTGTTGCGAATGAGATACCACAAAGCACCAATCAGCACCCCTCCCCATAAATGAAAACCCTTATCCTGGATTTTCAGTATGTCGATGGGTGCTGCAAAATACAGCTCGGCATTGAGCAGGACGAAAACAAGACGTGCACCCAGCATCCCCAGCAAAAAACTGCTCCAGAGTACATCCTGACTTTGTCCAAGCTGCTGTTTAGACCATGAATACTTTCTGGCTAATCCAAACAGGACGGCAGATAACAGCATCAAGCCAGTAGCAACAATTATGAGTGTCCAGGGCAACATCAAAGGTCCCAGATGCAATGCATCACTGGAAATCATCATGGTTGTTCCCCTTGCAGTTGCTGCAATTTACCGAGCAAATGTGTCGCGCTAAAGCTTCCGGTTAAACGCAACTCGCGCTGTTCCTGATGCGCTGCATTTAGAAATATGAAGGTGGGTGGTCCGAGGATTTGCCATTCTTTTAGCAGCTCATCCTGACTTGGATGATAGTGGGTCAGGTCTAATTTGATACGAACCACATTTTGTAAAGCTGTCTGGACATCACTACGTGGAATCACTTCCTTTTCGATCGGTTGACAGGCCACACACCAGTCTGCATAGACATCAATTACAACCGGCTGTGCAGGATGTTTGGCTAAAACCTGTTGCAATTCTGCGGCTGTACTGACTCTCTGCCATTCAAGCCGTGATTCTACATGGGCCACCTGTACCTGACTCCAGACATGATAGAGCTGCATGCCTCCTGCATAGACCAGTAAACCACTGAGCAGCATCAAGCCTATTTTCGCTACAGACCGATGCACATGAGGCAGCATCTTGAACAAGAAGTAGCCTGAACAGGTGATCAGTACCACACCCAAAAGGCTCAGGTATAAAATGCCGGGCAATAGTGGACGGGCGAAATACAAGGCCAGCGCCAGCATGACAAAGCCAAAACTAAACTTCAGGCGATCCATCCATATGCCAGGTTTGGGTAAAAGATGGGACCCAAATACGGCAGCAATAAATAGCGGCAAGCCCAGCCCAAGGCCTAAGACAAACAGATAACTGGCGCCCAGCATCGGTTGATTAAGCTGAGACACATAGATTAAGGCACCGGCCAACGGTGCACTCATACATGGCCCGACAATCAGTGCGGCGATCACGCCCATGAGACCAGCACCAATCAGCGTGCCACCCTTCTGCTTTTGCTGCCATTGATCCAGACGCTGTAACATGCCTTGGGGTAAGGACAGCTGAAATGCTCCAAACAGATTAAGTGCGAACAAAATAAACAGAATGCTGAAAATACTGATGAATACCGGACTTTGAAACCAGCGCTGAAAACTGTAACCGAGCTGTGCCACAGCAAGTCCCATGACCGCATAGACCAGTGCCATACCCAAAACAAAGACCAGCGCAATCAGCGCAGCACGGTAGCCTCGGTGCTGCTGGACCAGAATTCCTGTTAAAATTGGAATTAAAGGTAAAGAACATGGTAAAAATGCCAGCAGAATGCCAAGCCCGAGAAAAATCAGGGCATTAATCAACAGACCTTGTTCCGACAGCAAACTTAAAAAATACTGGTCATTGTTCCACTGGCTATTCATGCCTGCTGACGAAGTTTGATTTTTAGGCTCTGCAATGAGTGAGTCGTTTTTCTCTGTTAATTCCATCTCAGGCTGAACGACAGGTTCGGAAACTGCAGTAACTTGCATTTCCTCTACCTTTTCTTCGGTCAGTGCTTGATCTGTACTTGGAGTTTGCTCTATAGCTTGGAGCTCATCTTTCTGAGCGGTCAGAATCTGTTCGTTTACTTCTGGCTGTGTAGTGCTGGCCAGCAGCTTTTGAGGCTTGCTCAAGTTTTGCGCTGAAAATAAACCATCTGCATCAGTTGTTACTGTGGTGCGTTGCACCGGATAACATAAACCGCTTTCTGCACAGCCCTGCCACTGCACCACAAACTGCTGGTTGGGCTGGACATTCAGATTGGTTTTGACTTGCCCATAATGCACCTGGGTCAAACCGAAATTGGGGTCATCTTTGTCTTCGGGTTTGGGCAATGCCAACTTGACTGGGGTCTGCTGATGAGACACTTTAAGCTGGTCATGATACAGATAATAACCCTCTGCGATTTTCCAGCTAAGCTCTGCCTGAGTCTGGCTTGTAGAAACCACCTGAAACTGAAAAGCCTGATCCGGTGGTAAAAAATCTGCATGTGCAGCTCCCGTCATGATTCCACCGCCGATCACGGCACCCAATATCCACTTCAACATCCAGCTGATCTCCTCCTGTTAGGACTGCATTATTGAAAAACTAAAATTAAGGCAACATTAACAGCCCAAATCATTTATAAAATAATGGTAGTTTGATCAGGATGTTCTATGTTTATTGTATTGGTTGAGGATGATCCCTATATCGCACAGAGCATTTGTGCTGCTCTGAACTATCTGAATATTTCAGTGGAGCATGTCAGTCACGCACGTGCTGCGGATTATTTTATCCGGCATAGTGCAGTCGATTTATGTTTACTGGATTTAGGCCTGCCGGATCAGGATGGCCTGGATTTGCTGCACAGCTGGCGACGCGACCAGATTGATCTCCCGGTACTGGTATTGACGGCACGGCTGCGGACCGATCAGTGTGTTCAGGCCCTGAATGCCGGTGCCGACGACTACCTGACCAAACCTTTTGAATTGGAGGAACTGATTGCTCGGATTCATGCTCTCACCCGTCGCCACCGTGGCTTTGCCTCGAATACACTGCAATTTGATGAACTGGTTCTGAACCGGGATACCCAGACTGTGACCTATCAAGACCAGGCTGTGAATTTATCTCGCCGTGAATTCAGCCTGCTGGAAACCCTGATGAGCCACCCCAACCAGATCCTGAAAAATGAACAGCTTATTGACAAGCTCTATGGCTTCCAGGACTCTATCGAGAGCAATGCCCTGAATGTACACATTTATCACCTAAGACAAAAACTGCATCCAGACTTGATTCAGACCATTCGTGGTGTGGGATATATTTTCAAACCGTTTGAGCAACGTCATGTTTAGTCACAGCTTGAAATGGCGTTTGGTCATGAGTCTTTTGGCCGTGTTTATTGTGTTGTGGAGTGCGGTATTTTCATGGCTGTATATTGACCTGAAACAACGCTTACAAGACACGCTGGATCAACGCTTATCGGCATCTGCGCAAATGGTTGCCCGGCTGATTCAGCAGTTACCGCTGGATAGTCTGGGGGATGCAACCTTATCAAAATTAGCCAAGAATGATGAGGTAAACCAGTTAATTGCCTGTGAAGTCTCTCTTTTTAGCTCTGACGTCTCGGTAGGCAATCAGATCATTGCCAAAACACGCGGTGCCCCAAAAAATTTAAGCCAACGACCAGAAGGATTCAGCACCTGGCAGCAGGGTGATACGGAATGGCGCAGTTATGTCCTGCGTCGTGGCGATATTCAGGTGGTGGCGGCAGAACGCATGTTCTTGAGGGATACCCTACTACAGCAGATTCTGCAGGCCGTACTGGTTCCCTTAGTCTTCTCACTGCTGATCTGTATTGCCTTGATCATCTTTATTATCCGCAGACAGTTCCGGTCTTTGGATCAGCTCAGTCAATACCTGAACCAGAAAAACCTTAACTATTCAGAGGCGGCAGATTTTTTAATGCAGCTCAAGCCTGCAAGCATTCCCCAGGAAGTACAGCCTTTTGTCAACAATTCCACGCAGTTGATTCAGAAAATTAATGACAGTCTGCAACAGGAGAAAGCCTTTAGTGCCTATGCTGCACATGAATTACGCAGTCCCCTGACCGCAATTAAAACTCATGTACAACTGGCCCAGCTGATTAGTCAACAGCAGAATCTGCCTGAATCCATTCAGCACAATTTGCAGCAGGCCAATGAGAGTATCCGGCGTTATACGCTGTTACTCGAGCAGCTTTTATTACTGACCCAATCGGAAAACAGTATCCAGGAAATGACTGAGACTATCTGGCTTCGCCCCACACTTGAGAAGGTCCTTGCAGACTTAAGTACACGCTATCCAGAAATGAATGAAAAAATACAGGTGAACTGGAGCCTGGGTGAAATTCAGCTACCTGAATTTGTGCTGTATACCGTACTGAAAAATCTGCTTGAAAATGCACTGCTGCATGCACAGGCTGCCCATATCTGGATTTCCATGCAGTCTGGTTGCCTGGTGATTGAAGATGATGGACAACAACTTACAGCACAGGATATCCAACATTTAGGACAGCGCTTCTGGCGAAAATCGGCTCAGCAGCATGGCCATGGTTTAGGACTGGCATTAGTTAAAAGCTTGCTAGGCAATTATCAATACCATCTTGGATTTCAGCAGCGTGATCCTGTAGGACTGATCGTTAGCATTCAGGAAGATACTTCAAAAGCGTCACGAGAATTTAAAAAATAACCCTTTGTTTTTAAAAACCTTTTTAATATTGAAAAATCTTGTACTCATTTTTTCTCCAAATTAGATTTAGTGGATTAAATCTCAAAAAATATTTTGTTAAAATTACAGGGGGTTATAATTTATCGATTTGCAAGTTTGTTCTTATATCATGCTAGAATTTCGTTATCTTAAAGAAGACACCCCCCCTCTATTTAGAGCTGAATAGCCACCACTCTCCTAGACAAATATCGTAGATTCTTTTTGCATAGGAGAGAACATTATGAGTGGACAACGCTATACCCCAGAATCTAAAAATGAAGCGGTTTAATTAATTTTCTTGAAAAGATGGAGATGGTGGCAGTTGAACTAAAAATTTAAACCTTTGATTTAAAAAATTTAAATCTATATAGTGATTTTTATAAAACCAAATTTTTACCCAAGTTTCTACACAGCCAAACAGTGTAGAAACTTGGGTACTAGGAATATTTTTTATATTTTTTCTAATATCTTTTTAAACATCTGCCCAAGATATGCTGTTCCATTACCAACCATAAACAAAACATTTTTCTCAGCAAACTCTTCTTCGGAAAGAGAGTTGTTCAAAATATCTTTCATCGGAGTAACAGATAAAATAAAACTGTTCAATATTAAGTCAGGATGCTCAAGCTTAGCCTCAATATTTTTAACCTCTTTATAAAACTCTATTTTTGCATCGTCATGATTCATATTTCGGATGCCTTTAGGATCTACTAAAGTTAAATACTGTTTACCTGTTTTTTCATTGACTAACCATAACAAGAAATCAGGATAAAAATTACCAGCTAATGCAAAACCTAAACCACGATATTTATTGTCCGCATTCCTTAGCAAATAAAGTTGATAATCTTTTAGTATCTCATCGGCATCTAATGTATTGATATATAGCTGTAAGTCCTCAACAAACTTAACTTCACTACTCTGAGTATGACTTGTATAGTCAAACAACATTGGTGACCATGTAAACGGTAGACTTTCATCCTTCTTATCCAATAAAGGATAAAAAAGATGGCGATCAAATGTAATAGCTCTAAAGCTACCATCCACATGCCAAGGCACTAATTTATCTACTTCACCTTTGGCAACCAAATCTTTCAGTGTTTCCAAACGATCAAATACTTCTTGTGCCTCGTTATTTTGACCGTCTTTAGCAGTAAGGGTATATTGCTCACAAATCTGTACAGGCAAATCTTTATCGTCCAAGCTAAATTCTGTCACTTCATAAAACTGCCCCTCATATGCATTCTTAATCGCATGATAGAACTTATCCATATAGGATTGTAAAAGCTCCGTTAGAATCGCTTGCTGTTTTTTAATTCCACCTACATCATTAGATAATTCTGATCCATCGACCAAAAGCTTATACCAGTCTTCCTTAGACGATTTGATATTTCTTAGACAAAACTCCTGTAAATCATCAACGTTCAACTGTAGGTTGCTATATCCACGCTGGAACTTATATTGCTGAAGTTGCAAGTAAATTTCATCAAAATCAAACATACACATGATTTTTGGTGAAATCTCATGCTCTTGGCGTTTGTCTTTAACATCTGTTTGACGCTTTGACTTATCGGTATGAAAGGCTTGCAAGCGAGGATACAAATCCAAAACGACAAAAGGTTTTTTAATTTTACCTTCGTACTGTTTTGGAATTTTAAACATCGATAGTTTTGACTGAGCCTTAAAACCATTGGCTTGATTATCTTTATAGCCATCTTTCAAGGTCAGTGTTTTTAAGCGAGGCGCTTGAATTTTATTGGTTGGAAAATCCAATGTGACTAAATCCTGATTCAGGATAATGCCTTCATCATTTAGATAATCGCGGAATTTTTCCATGTAGTCAGCACGTAAACCAAAAATATTAATAGTTTGCATCAAATCTAAATGCAGACCTTTATATTCAGCCTTACTATAAATTTCTCTTGGTGTTCGTTTTAAAGAGAAGTTCTCACCTTTTAAACGTACGCCACGACCAAAGAGCTGAATAATCTGAGCACCTTCACCTGAACCCATGTTCAACAAGCCCATGGTAGATACACGCCAACTACTCCAACCTTCGGTAAATTTACGTGAACCGATTAGAAGATGTGTTTCACTATCATCATTATTTAATGTCGGAAATAATGACTCTGCAAAATCATCAGTACGTGCATTTAAATAATGTGTTTTGCTTGATTCATCACAGTTATCGTATAAGCCTTTTTCATCACCTACGTTAATCACTGCAAAAGGCGTATTTTCTCCGACTTGTAAACGTAACTCACCTTTATTCGCTGTAATGCGTACTACGTTCAAACGTTGATTGGTTGTCGCATTAAAGAAGTTTTTTAAAATATCTTGATAAAGCTCATTCGCATCTTGACCATGTAATGGCGCAAATCGATTGGCAAAAATATTGTTTCCTTTAGGATCAACCAAACGAGATGTATTAGTAATTAAGTCATGCAGCCAACTGATCACCTTACTCTTACGAGATGCATCTAAAAAATCAGCCAAGAATTTCACAATGGCTAAAATATCAGAGTCATCATCATTGACTTTATTTCCGACAAATACCCACAGTGGTTTTTCAATATTAAACTTGGCAAGTTTTGCCTGATTCTTTTTAAATAGATATTGCTGTTGATAGAACGATAGTAAGCAAGCTGTAAGATATAGATTGCGCTCATCATCTTCATGATATTCTTTCATATTCAGAATATTAACTTCTTTACCATAACCATCTGCATAAAAATATTTATACGAATAGTCGAATAAAATACTTTTAGCATAGACTTCACGAAGTGCTTCACGACGGTATTTTTGCTGTTCTAATTCATCAAGCTGAATATTTTTTTTCTGTTCTTCGGTTAGCTTATTAATCGCCATACCATACAGCATTTTTGCTTTCTGTTTTTTGGCATCTTCAAAACGTTTATAGACGTTGTCTGCCTTACTCACAGCTTGACCAAAGGTAGCCGAGTACTCAAAACTAAAGCCATCTTTAGTAAGAATATCACGACGCTCCATCCAAGCACCTGCGCTACTACTCGTACCACGGTGCCCTTCATCGATCAGAACAAGATTCTTACCTTCCAAGCTCATCGTCGCAACGGTTTTATCACCATCCGTATCACTCAGCTTATTCATATCGATGATTTGAATTTCATCTCGATACAAGCTATTACGACTCTTTTGCTTATCAAATAAAGTTGCTTGAAAACCAGAGTCTGTCAGCTCTTGTAAATGTTGTTCACTCAAACCTTCATTCGGTGTAAGTAAAATGATTTGGTCTGGGTAAGTGCTGCCGCTATTTTGATGTTGGAAATAGTCTAAATACTGCAAAATATTGACATGCATAAGCAATGTTTTACCACTGCCCGTCGCATTCCAATAGCCGATTTTATTTAGGTCTTCAGGCAAATATTGCTGAAATTGCTCTGCATCACTTTTCTGATCATGGTTATATTGTTCAAGCTCAACATTCAGCTCATTTAGCATGTCCGCTTGATGATGAAAATATTGATCTAAATATAGTTCAGTAAACAATAATGAAAGGTATTGGAAATATTTTAGGTTTAAAACATGCCCTTCTATTTCATTACGCTTTTCAGTGATTTTTTGCCAATGCTTAACAATGTTTAAGTCATAACGACGTAGAACATCAATATCAATAACCTGTTTATTAAACAATGTATTGCTAATCACACTAAAAAATTTAGTTTGCCCTGCATTATCCCCTTCATGCTCAATTCCCTCAAACTGAGGATAATCAAGCTGTTGTTTCATGCCTTCCAAACGATTCGGATTAAACTTCGACCACAACCATTTATTTAAAATCAATTGCTCGTGGAAATTGACTTTAATCGCTTTCGTTTTTGCTTTAGGAGCCTTTGCCACAGTGCATTACTCCTCAAACATATTTTTTAAGAAGATTTGTTCAATTGAACGGACCTTGAGTTGCTTTTCTTCACCCTCTTTGGTGGTGTATTTGCTTGCTACGTTGTGATCACCGTTGATATAAATCAACTGGTACTCGCCATCGTTTGGATTAATTTTAAGTTTTGCAAGTAATTGATCGAGCTCTGCATAGCCAATCTTTTCACAGTCACGCCACAAAACTGTCGTGTATTCACCTGTACGTAGTTTACCTGTGATTTGCACATAGCCTTTGTCTAACTGATAATCTGCTTCTTGAACATTTAGTCCAATGAGATAGTTAAAGGTTTCAACCAAGTCAATATTTTTACGTTCAAACGCACCTGCGCTATCGGTTGTAATATTCATTTGATAACTAAATGGCTTAAGGAAGTCTTTCACATTAAGCAATGAATCTTTGCTTTCTAGTTCAAGCATGTAGTGCATTAAATAATCGTTATAGGCTTGTTGATCTTCTGGTTTCGTTGAAGCTTGTTGATCTGCTAAAAGAGTTTGCTGTGCGCCTTTACGTACCAACTCCAAGTTATTTAAAGTGTCCTCATAACTTTCCAGTTTCACAACTTTTAAGCAGTGACTAATACCAGACTCAGGATTGGTTGGTTTACCATCTTTCCAATCTGCTGAATAAATGACTTTTTGGATACGTGGCTTAATGACGGTATCAAAATATTCGCCTTGTTCCACAAGAATATATTTTCGATTTCCATGATCTTCACGATTTAAAGCAATCGTTGCATGAGCAGTTGTACCTGAACCTGCAAAATAATCACATAGCAAACTTTCATCATTATGATGTGTAGCTGCCTCTATAGCTGTTTTAACTGTATATAGCGACTTGGGATAACTAAATTTCCCACCTGAACCAAATAAATGTGTTAATAAATTAGTTCCATGACTTACTGCACTGAATTTAGACTCAACCCACAAACTTGGTAATAACCATCTTGAAGCTTCATCAAAATATCTTCTTTTGATAACAAAATTTTGGCTAGAAAATAATATATTTTTATCATTTTCTATGATTGTCTTAGCTGTTTCATAACTTAGAGTCCAACACCTTTCGCTACCGTCTTGCCCCAAAGGATAAACGCGTTTATAACCATTTATTGTGTTACCAGTAGGATAGCTCGTTCCTAACTCTGGTGGTTGTTCCACACCAACTATTTCGTAATTTTGAGGATTAACTAAAACTGCATAAAAGCTATTTGGTCGCCCATATCTAAAATTATTTTCACCTTGACCACTTCTACAAAATCCTCTCTCACGAATTCCACCATCTGAAGCTTCTCCTCTTAAAATATCCATATCTTTAGGAACCATGAATAAAGCATATTCATGTGTTCTAGTTACATTAGAACGACCAGTTCCCGATCCAGGGTAATGATTAACGATAGTCTTATATTGATCATAACCTGAATAAGTTTTTTCTAAAAAACTACTCAAATTACTAAGCTCAGTATCATCAATAGCTAAAGAAAATACGCCATTCTTTCTTAAAAGGTTAATAGAAGAGCTAATTCTATTTTCCAACATTGTTAACCAAGTTGAACTTTTATACCCATTTTTATAAATAATAGGAGTAGCATCAGTATTGTACGGTGGATCTAAATATATAAATTGAATTTGCTGTTGATACTTCTCTGAAATCAAGTTAAGTGCCTGAAAATTATCACTATGAATAATCAGACCATCTGTTTGAGCATCTAAATCATCAATTCGTTTTAAAAGCTCTGCTTTAAACTCAGGACTAAACAATGACGTATCCACCATCAAAGCTTGGTGTTGTTTTAAATAATCAAGCGTTCCCCAACCAGTATCTGTACCTTTAAAACCTAAATCTTCCCACTGTTGCCACTGTGCTGTATTTTCAGCAATTTCAGCATACAAAGACTCATTAACTCTATCTAAAGTGATGCAGTACTCCGCACTCACAACAAACTTTTTCTTTAGCCAAAGTTTTTTCTGAAAATCTTCTAGTGAAGCTAAAAAGCTAATAATTTCTAAACCAATTTGACGTAAACACTTGATAATACTGAGCTGACGTTCAATTTGAATAAATTGATCCGTACTCACAACATCATCCAAATGCATCACTTCATTTTTAATATAGAAATCAAGTTCATGACGCAGGAATTTACCTAAGTCTTTATGAATAAAATAATCTGCTGTATTTTTTTGCGTATAAGTACTCAAGTGCTTTTGCAACACTGTACGCTTTGGTTCTTTTTCTGTCGGTGCAAGTTGTACTAAATCATTTAACCAATCAGCCGTTAGAACATTCGCTTTCAAAATTTTATTATATGATTCAGTATTTAAGGCTTCTTGCTTTGAACCTTTCGGCAGAGTTGCATATTCAAAAAGAATAGTCAGTTCATTATTTTGAATAGAGAACGGAACGATTGTTTCCTCAAACTCTTCACCTTCTTCATCTATATGAATAAAGGTCTTTGGTTCTGTGACAATAATAAAGCGACGGTCTTTGTCGTTATCTTTACGGTTTTCACGAGCTGTGTCTGCACTCACCAAACGGAATAAAACTGAACGCTCGTCATTCAACTTAAAACGATAGTTGCTAAACATCTCACCTGACTTGGTGTAGTACTGGTCTTTGTTCGCCCAGTGCAACATCACTTCCTCACCAGAGTAAGGAATAGCATAGGTATCACCCTTATAACGACGTTGGCTAATAAAATCACCATCATCATAATAACGACTAAAGAATGTGAGCAAATGACTATACACTTGTGACTGATCTGTCATTTCATGTGCATCAGCTTGTGTTAAAGCAATATATTTTTGACCTAATGTACTTTCAATTGCTTCCTGATCAATAAGCTCACCTTGCTCATTAAACGCACGTTTACCAAATTCTGCTTTCAGCTCAGCCTCTAATTCTTTTATGGCATTTTCATCCAGACTTGACTTTGCTTCACCAAGATATTGTTCTACTTTGGTTTTTAAACGCTTATCCAAAAACTCTGAAATTTCTGCACTACGTGCATTTAAAATACGATAAACTCCAAAATCCAAATCAGGACGATTGATTTGAAAAATCTCTTTGAGTTTAGAAACAAGTGCAGAAAACTGAGTACTCATGAATATTTCCTATTTTTCAAAACCTTATGATAAATAGGTTCTGGTGAAGCGAATAAAATTGCTTAGGCAAAATTAACTGATAAGGATACTAGAAATCACTTTAAATATAAAAAAAAATTGTAGAAAAAAATAGCAATTGGTATTAAACCAACTGCCACCTCACTACAAATAAATTCTCGGCTTTGCTTGAGCGATGTAGTCTTTGCTCTAGTGCTTCAATCAGCGCATCACGCTTATCTGCTATTTCATCCTCCACATCGAAAACTTGCTGTCGCATGCGCCGTTTTTCTTTTTCAGCTTTTTGTATTTCTTCATGTAGTCTTTTTTCTGTCTCAACATCAAGTGATTTTCGAGACTCTCGTTTAAGACTAGATATTTTTAACTTTATATCTTCAAGCATTTTCTCCACGGCAAGCAAACTATCCTCCGCCCACTGTTCTAGCTTATCCCGTTCCTTTTTGAAAAACTCATCATTCAGCTCCAAAGCATGGTTTAATGCAACTTGATACTGCTTATCAATATTTGCCTTAAATATTCCAGGAATCGGGTCTACTACATCAGACAATACTGTTGCATTGACTTGAAGCAACCGCTCACATAAGTCCACATCTAAAACCTTACCATCATCGGTCATTGCCGTGATCACAATATGCTCTTCTTCTTGAAAAGAATCCAAACTCAAGACAGTAATAGATAGCCAACCCTTTTGCCCTTTTAACCCTTCTAGTAGCGTTACCTTTTGACCATACTGGCTATAATCAAACTGAATGAATTGTTTTGGTGTATGTAAGCCTTTGGCACTATCCAACACAAACTCACCTAAAGGATGAGTTAAACGATAGATAAAAGTATTTTCAGGAATCCGCTCACCTTTGCGTATAAGCTGATATTTACCTGAAGGTGCTGTTAATATAGGTGACTTAGTTAAATCAATACTTAGATTATGGTCATGAAATTGAGCGAACTTTTCCAGAATAAATTTTGTAGATAGCCAAAACAAACGACTAATTTTATCTAGCTGTAGTTCAGCTCGTTCTTTTTGTACTTTTAGCAAGTCATGAATATCTGCATCAAAATGCTCAAGTAACAGCTCTTGCGTCCTTTTCATTTTATCGTTGATTTGCTCTTCTAGCTCATCTCTTAATTGCTTAAAGCTTTGTTCTATTTCTTCTGAACTACGACACTGATCATAAATTTCAGAAATCCGTTTTTCAAAATTTATACCACTTTCAACTGTTCCTAAAATGTCATTCGAGGCACCAAAGACACCATCAAATAACTGGAATTTATCTTTAAGCAACTCCAAAACGCGCTGATCTGCTTCATTCCTTTCATTTAAGAAATTAACGACAACAACATCAAATTCTTGTCCATAACGATGGCAACGGCCTATTCGTTGCTCTACACGTTGCGGATTCCATGGTAAATCATAGTTAATAACCAAGGAGCAAAATTGTAAATTCACACCTTCTGCTGCTGCTTCTGTCGCAATGAGTATTTCTGCCTCATTCTTAAAAAAATCGATTAAAGCGGTGCGCCGATCAATTGCTGGTGAGCCTGTAACATGTTGAGTCCCTAAATATTTACCCAACCACTTTTGATAAATACCTGTATTCGTTGCAGATGTATTACTTCCATTAAATCCTATTACTTTTCCGTTGTATCCTCGTGCTTCCAAGAATGTGATTAAGTATTCCTGAGTACGCTTAGATTCAGTAAAAATAACAGCTTTTCGTTTCGCTCCCATTTCAAACATACGAGCAAAGCCTTGCTCAATGGCAGAAAGTAAAGCGAAAGTCTTACTATCATCTTTAATTTTATAAGCCTGCTGTATATAACGTTCAATTTCAGCTATTTCAGATTTAATTAAACTAACATCTATTTGTCCATGACTTACTTCCTCATCAAAATCATCCAATAATTCTTCATCCATATCCTCATCAACAATAAAATTACTGATCCAATCTTCATCTAGACTCTGCTGTTCAAGCAATTTTTTCAGTCGCTGTTGAATAGCTTCTAAAGTTGCAATTACAGCAGGAGTTGATGATGCCAAAAGCTTTCTTAAAACAATTGAAATTAAATGTTTTTGTTGTTGGGGAAATGCATAACTTACTTCTCGCTGTAAATACTCACTGATTGAATCATATAAGCTTTGCTCATCATCAGTAGGCTTAAAGGGAACTGTTAAAGCATGACGATTGGTGTAAGGAACATATTCCAAAACATCTTTACGCAAAGTCCTTTGCATAAATTGTTGGATTCTTTTTTTTAACGATTGAATATCACCATCAACCACATATCTAGAACGAAATGCTTTCTCATCACCAAATAAGTGCTCATCTATAATCGTACTTAAACCATAAAGCTCCATTAAAGTGTTCTGCAACGGTGTCGCGGTTAATAACAACTTTTTCTTGCCTATCAATGAGCGTTTAAGACTATTCCCAATTTTGTTACTTGAGCGATGAGCATTCCGTAATTTATGTGCTTCATCAATGACAACTAAATCCCACGGAATTTGTGCCAAGGCATATTCCATTCGATTTGCAAAAGGATATGAAATTATAGAAATCTTGCCATTTTTAAATGGATCATAAACACCATCTTTACGTGCCATATTCCAAGTTTTCAAATCTAAAACTTGTGTAGGCAAGTTAAATTTATCCTGTAGTTCTTGTGCCCATTGCTTTCGTAAAGATGCAGGACAAATAATTAATAAATTTCGACGTCTTTCAGCCCAATACTGACATAGTACCAAAGCTGCCTCGATTGTTTTCCCTAATCCCACTTCATCAGCAAGAATGACCCCTTTACTTAAAGGATTATTTAAAGCAAAAAGTGCAGCTTCAATTTGGTGAGGATTTACATCAACCTGAGCATCAAACAACGACTGCGACAAACGATCAACGTCTGATGCCGAGCGTTTTTTTGTAATTTCCCATGCAAAATATTTTATTTGGTGGTTGGTATAAGTCATTATTTAAGTATTATTAAAAGCTAGTATTTGATTTTAAATATAAATGTTTATAGATTTTCTTCAATCCCTAAATGTTACTTTTACCATAAAATAATTTATAAACAGCTCAAAAAAGTTATACCCACAATCCTTTGTAAGATTGATCTCCATATTTAAAAGACATATAGCAAACACCATTTGGCTTTAGCGTCGTTAAGATCCTTTACAATATATCTCATTCGCAGTGCAATAAAGAAGCATATGCCCAAATTCCATCGTATTTAGCCGCTTCATCCAACTTATAAAAACTTACCAATTATACTAATGCTCCCGTAAACTGACGTGCTTTTCCAAACAGTTCCTCTGAATAATCTATTGCCTCTACCTGATGCCCAAAATTTTTAAAAGCCAAGCTATCTCGACCTGAGCTGTGGCTCAGGTCGAGAAAAGAAGTATGTTCGGGTAGATTTTAAAAATGATTGTTACAAACTGGTCATGCCAATTTGAGAATTCATCGCAAATAATTGATCAGCATTATGATTGTGATAGTTTATATTTTTTTCATGATCTTCTAAATATAGATGGTCTTAGTATCCACTTTAAACGCTTAACATAAATCTGCCCGAGTAATTATAAACAGGGGTTGTCACAAATTTAATTAAAAACTAAGATAAGACAAATAGTTAAAGAGTAAAAAAAATGACCGCTTGTCCTTTATGTAACAAAGAACTCGGTAGCGAATACCTGGACTCTATCATGGATGAACTTGCTCACAATAAAGATACTTTTTATTCTAAAGATGATAAATGTCCTCATTGTCAACAAAAGCTGCTTTTTGAAAAAAATGCTCTTAGCTACTATCTCATTAATGATGACAAAGAAATTTTGATCGGTGGCGCATAAAAAAAATTAATTCAAAATAAGGGAGCTCAGAGCATCCCTTATTCTCGACTCGTCAACTTACTTTCAATCCATTGATGGATCTCATAAGCTGACCAGCCGATACGATTTTGAGTGATTTTAACTTTCTTTGGGAATGAAGGATCGTAATAAGGTGAGTTTTCATCCATCATCTCGTAGATGGTAGAACGCCCTACACCGACAAATTCTACGACCTGCTTAATACTGATGAGTTGATTCATTTGAAATGTTTGACCGATAAACGCATTCATGAGGCTAGCTCCTAATCATTGATGCGAGCGGCTATTCGCTCAAATAATAGAGCTGGTCTGTAAAATTTAACGTTAGCTATCTTCTCTCCTCTCGCTTAATTCACAGCTCTTACACTCTGCTGCAGCACCTGCTGAATATCCTGTACAAATCCGTCAGGTGAAGTCTGTTGCTCCACCGCCCGGTTTTGTTCCTGTTCAGGGTAGTATTCTTCCAGCACATCTAACCCTTCCTCTATATCCGTTTCAAACCTTGCATTGGCAAAACCTCGTCTGGCGATATGGTCTACCGTCTCTTGATAGAATCCGGCCTGCTTGCTCTGTTCATCAATTTGCTTGGCTTGAGTAATCGCATCATTCAGACTAATGCCCTCCCGTAAAGTTAGATCCACGTAATACACCGGCTGGCGATAGCTTTGTGTGGTGCTTTTCCCTCTTAAAGTCAGTTGCAAAGGCAAGCAAGACAATAAGCCTCCTGAAGCTGCGTGATAATAACTCAGCCGTGCAGCCAAAGTCCGAATACTGTTAAAGCCCGTAGTTCTAAAGATGAAGGTGCCAAACTCATCCGAGTCATCCAGGTTCACATGTAAACGTCCATAAGGTTTGCAGTTGCCGCCTTGTGCCAGAGAACATAAATCTGGCGATGGACAGGGATGTTGCTCTACACCTTGATTGGTTAATCGCTGGCATGTTTCACCGTTGCCGACACAGACTGGCCGTCCAGTCTGACGGTCAAATAGGCTGTATTCTGCACGTAGGTTTAAGTCAGGATCATTGAAGATCATTCTGACGGGGATTGAACGCAGCTTTTGATTCGGCGTATTGGCTCGAAGCTGTTCATCCAGTGGATGTTTTACCCAGCCATTCTCCTTGCTTTGGATTTGGGACGTAATGGTGAATTGATCATCCTTTTCAGGTAGGCGTTTGCCATTCTTTTCTACTACCCGACCAATACTGATACGTCCTAGAGCTGGTGGTGTAATCGCTAAACCTTTAATCATTTTATTTTCCTCAATTTAATTTTGTACAGATCATCCAGCTTCATGTAGATCACCTGATTCAAGAAATATGTATATAGCTCGCTATAAAAACCGCGACCGTATTGCCCTCTATTCCTAGCGAATGGAGGGCAGGCAGCGTTTTTTGCGCCTCGCTAATTGAATGGGCTGAAACAGGCTTAGTCGGTATAGATGTTGAATCGACGACTACCCTGCTTTTGAAGTGGATAAAGCTCGATGAGTTCAGGCTGATGCTGAAGTAATGCTTTGGTATTCAGACTGATGGAATCCTTAGCTTTTTTCCAGACCACCGAGCCATGAGCAAAGGTGGCTCGTTCAGCATCTTTCATCAGCATTTGGATGTGATGCTTCAGCTGGTCAAAGCGTTCCTGCTTATGCTGAATCTCTTCTTTCATTTTGATGAGTTGATCAAACATCAAATTGGCATTTTCATTTTGAGAAAGATCTTCAACGCTCAGCGGGATATGCGCTGGATAGAGTTTCAGAATGGCTTTGGCTGCGGATTCACTGGCATCGACTGATGGCGGTGTATCGTTTTCCACACATTCCCAGAAATAACGCTCTGCCTGAATGATGTGTTGAATCACTGATTCAGAACGGCTGACTTTAAAGATCTTGGTTTCATGCCCACAGATCAGGACACAGACATGCGCTGCCTGTTTACCTGTGACTGCAAGTTGATGCTGCACCTGACAGAGTACGTATAAAGGCACACCATCTCTCCAGAGTTTAGCGCCATGTTCTCCGGCTGTTTTACACTCCAGGATCTGCACGTCATCACTACCCACAACCGCATAATCCAGATTTGCCAACATAAAGGCTTTGTCTGGATCGGGATGCTGAAGCACAGCATTCACTCGTCTTACTTTATTATTGGTGTGCTGACTGTAGTACTCAGCCACCAATGGCTCTAGCTGTTTGCCCCAATACAACGGTGCAACGCCTGAGCCGTCATCATCAATGTTCTGCTGCGCACGTCCAGTTTTGATCATCCATAGTTCCAGCATCGACATATAGGGATTCAACCCACATGCGGTTGCGGCATCACTACTGCCAATACCTTGCTTACGTACTTCCAGCCATTCCTGGTAATCCATGTTTTTGGTATTGGCTAAACGCTTGGCTGTCGTTGTTCGTTTAGCGACTGTATTTGATTGATTGCTCTCATTCGGAATTGGGAAATGAGCTCGTTGAGGGATATTTATCAGTGCAATCTGATTCATGCTTTAATCCTTATAAATAATGAGGTCTGTAAAAATTTTGGGCATAAAAAAAGCCACATCTGGAGATGTGGCAAAAGGGAATTTTCACTGGAGAAGGATCATCTACATGACCCTTGACGATTATTGTAATAGCATTAGCTTAAATGAAACTTAAACCACTAAGCGAAGTGCTTGTTCCAGTCCACGCTGCTTTAATGCAGCACCTGCACCAAACCAGGCTGAATCGAGGCGGTGATCGGTACTCATGGCACGACGTTCATGATCGGCAAACTCTGTAATACTGCACAGTAGACCATAAGCAGTATCTCTGGCTGAGCTGAGTTCTGCACCACGTCCTTGCCCATTAAACATGTCCATGACTTTAGTCATGGCACGTCCATTCGGTTCAGACTTTTCTTTGGCTGGATTTGGAGTAGCCATATTGCGATAGAACTGAATGATGTTCTCCTCCTGATCTGCAACACTCATGCTGGTATTGTTAAACACTGCATCAAAATAGGCAGCTGCTTCTCCTTGAGTGACTTTACGCTGACTGAGCTGCTTCATCTCATACATGTGTTCATCCCATGCACGGACTGAAATACCCAATTGCTGTTTAACTTTATCAGCATCGAACTTAGTACTGTGTGGCACTTTCACCACACCAGCACTGCTACTCTGTCCACGCAGGGCAATGGCTAAGGTGTTATTACACACCACACGGATATTGGTGAATTGTGCTGTTGTCGCAAGCGTCCCATCGCAGGCAGTCGCCAGCAAAATATAGCCATTACTGACATCCTTACCCTTGAGTGCTGTGCTTTGCCCGGTACGAGCCAGTGCCCAGAATTTCTTTCCACCTTTAAGCACACCAGCAGTTTCTAGTTCAAAGCCAGATTGCTCGGTCAGATCGCGATAGAATTCCAAGATTTCCATCGGCTGAACCTCCTGATAACGCTGACTGACCACAGACAAGGGCGCATGAGTATCGGAACGATACAGCACCCGCTGTTCTTCATAGGGCATGATAATGCTCTGCCCGCGTTCATTCTTTGCCATGTAGCTGACATCGGAAGATTCAATTCGCCAGTCCATCCCTGCCTGTTTTGCCCAGACTTCAATCGGCTGATTCTGAGTGAGTTGATTCCCTAGACCATGCCAAGGGGTTTCTCCGACATACGCCATTTGTTCAAGTTGATGTGCCATATTTAATATTCCTTAATCTTAAAATTTAAAAATTGAAGATGCTTAGAAGAAAGCATGTGTTGAAAAATGTAAGGTTGTAGGATCAAAGCTAGATCATATTTAGATCTATGAAGATCTATTGATTAGGCTCATTAAGCAGGTTTTACCCAGGCAAAATGCTGCTGGCAGTCCTGGCAGATAAAATTCATGGCATTACCATAGTGCCGTTCAAAATAATATTGACTGACCACTACCAACACCCCACCAATAACCACCCCAACCATCGCACCGGCTAAAGGTGAAGCTCCGGTCTTCTTTGCCATTTTCATTCCGAACAGCGCCATCTGGGCTGGGGAAAGAAAATACCGTAGCTGTTCAAAATACTGTTCATGAGGATGTCCAGATTCGGTCTGCTTGATATTGGCAGACTGGCAATAAGGACAATGGATGAAAGACATAGATCAATTCCTATTAAAAAACTGGAAGGTCAGGCATAAAAAAACCGCACCCCGAAGGATGCGGTTTTGTCTTTAAGTCAATCGTGACTGGTTTTGTGCTTAGTCTTTATTGAAAACTATAACTAGCATTGCCCTTGTCAGTTTCAACATCTACCTGTACTACATTGCTATATCCACATCCTGTTAACTGCAATTTCAACACCTGCCCCATCTTAAAGAATTGTGGATATTGAATTGTTCTTCGATATCCCTCGTAGCTGCATTGACCATTATTGATCGACACATTTTTTGCTTCGATAGGATCAGGAGAGTTAGAGCGAATCGTTAAGACAGTAGCTGTTTGATTTTGAGCATACCAGTTACTCGTATCCTCAACACTCAGTTCGACGGTAAAAGTGTTCGGGTCTAAACTTGAGCTACATCCCGATAACATCCATCCAGCCGTGACCAAGAGAGTGCTAAGCAGAATAGGTTTAATTAAAATATTCATTAATGTGTCCTTTACTCAATATTCAGCTGTACCTGTTAAGCTTTAGCAGTAGTTATAGCTGACCTGATAATCACCGGTATTGGCATCGATATCGACCATATGGACTTCGCAATCACTGCCAGTATGGAATTTATAGACATAGACACTATGTGAAGGGTCTTCTGTTTCTAGGGCTCCACGCTCTTGCAGGCTAAAATCATTCACAGACTTACCTGTATCTTTGGCAGTCTTCTCAAAAATATAATTTTGATACTGACGAATTTTGGCTTGTTCAAATCCAGGTAGATCCCGATAAGGAATCATGGACTCAATTGTCCCAGTGCTATCCTGATTAAGATCAAATTCAAAACTGAGTAATGCCGGGGTCCGTGATTTTTTCTCTGGCACTACCACCTTCTCTTGAAAATCTGCCTTATCAGTATTTGTAACCTTATCACCACCCTGAATAGTTGATGTTACTGCCTCTTCCCCTTGAGGCACACTGGCTTTAGTAGTGGTTGCAACTGTGTCTGCCTGGCCATTTGACTTGGAATTAAAATAAAAACCAGCCACGACCATGATCGTCATGGCAATAATTGCAGCCAAGCCTAATAAAGTTTTATTATTCATGATCTCACCCGCTTAGTTCGGTACAGTAACTTGGCCATTATTGGCATTGTAGTGAACAAAGCGCGGACAACCACCCTGAAAGTTCACTGTAAAATTTTTCCAGCCACGATTGCCAGGATTGGTTTTATAGAGACATTGATAGACTCCATTGCCTGTATGACGCGCTTGAACAAGATAGGATTCACTCGCTTGAGCGAACCAACCTGCTTGCGCGAAAGATGCACCTGCGAGCAATAATGAAATAAGGGCAGTTTTTAGGAAGGTTTTAAACATAATCATTTTCTCTTTTTTATAGGTATCACCAGTTTTTACAAGAACCAGTGTCCCCCATATCATGAATGGTTGAATGAACATCTATGTTTTTTTGAAGTATTTAGACGGTAAAGCACCCGGATCTACGGCCCTCAAAACAGCATGAGAGATTCATCTTCATATCAGTAATATGTATTTGAAAAAGTTTTATTCTTAGAAAGTCATCGACACAGCTATGCCTTGACTGCACAGCCTCAGTTCTAATAGTCCAACGGAACAAATATAAAAAAAGAGAAATATAAAAGACGGTATTGATGTGAGCGCATAGCGTACTCCTTGTGCTAAAAGAGTTCTACCGGATCACTGTCAATTGATGGTGGCAGAACGAGAAAGGGTTGACAGACTGACACACAAGGATCAGCACGCACAAGGCGTCCCTCCCTCGCCCTACCGCAACGAAGGGGGACGAACGGATTCGCCACCAAAAAATTTCTTTTTTGATGTGCTTGTGTGAAGGGTCTGTCAAAACCCGCTGACGATGTAGGTCAGCAAGCCAAGAATAATCTGCACGCTAATTGTCGTCAAGCAAGTGCTAGAACAATATAGAAAATTAATATTTCATCTATTGAGAAGAAGCTAGTACTTTCAATACTATTGAGTGTACCAGATAGGATTCCCACTCGAAGGAGTTAAATCCTGTAAAAGGGAATGCACAAATTCTATGTGACAGCCCTTCCATACTCGTTATATGATGTGGCATTCCATCTAATGGAGTTAGAGGGAGTGAATTTATTCTTGAATAATTCTATTTATCTTCAAGGCATTGCCATCATTCAATGTATCGCATGCAGAACTCATATTTGAATAAAATATTACTCTCACCCCATCTGTTGCCATATTCCAGAGCTCTTTAAGCTAATTGCAATATAGGGTAGTTCTTGTAAACAATATCGGATTAAAGGTTGAAAAAGAATCTAATATTACAGTTTGATGCGAAATATGTTCCTCTATCACCAAGTGTCAAATTGAATCCAATCAACCTCCGAGGAATCAAAACAACTTTAAGCTCTAAAGTTTAAATTCTTTCATGATCGTAGCTTTAGCCAGCTTAAACCCTTTAGGTCGAACCACCAATTCGTCAATCTTCCCTCCCATCAGACTGAAGTTACGTTGAATCATATCCTCCATTTCTAAGTTTTGAACTTGCTGGAGGAGTAGACAGACAGGATCAATCAAACGATCCTCCCATGTATGGATCAATTCAACTGTCATCCATTGGCCATCCCCTTGACTACTATGTTGCCATAACTGGTTCATTAAATTGATAAATTGAGCCTTCGCCATTCCATTCATGAGTTTAGCGTTAAAAGCTAAACTATACACCGCTACATATTGTTGCTGCTCACAATCTCGCAAGACGGATCGATATTGGTAAATAAAACCATATTGCATTGTTAACGTTTTCAATTGCCGTTCAAAGGCCCTCAGATGCTGAGCCATTGCTAAAATTGAGATTTGAGGTACTACATCAGGATGATAACGACAAAAGAACTGTATTAGCGTCTGATCATGCATGTATTGCGTGACTTGATGATATTTCTCTAGTTCACCTTCTCTTTTCTTTGCCGCTATATCCCCACGTTTCTTTAGTTGTTCAATAAAATTAACGCTGCAGAACTGCTGTTGCAATTTATGCATCAATAATTGAATGCATTGTTGAAACTCTAGGTCGGTTTTCACTGGCAAGTACCGAAGCTTCAATTCCAGTAAGGTATGATTATAACAAAGCATAAAACTGCTTAGCCAAATATCAAATTCAAACTCGTACTGAGAATAAAGAACACCTTTGAACTGTGGAATCAATTCTGCAAATCGTTCATACCAAAGTTCTGGATCTAACGAACCTTGATCAAATCTTACGACTTTATAATAGCGTTGTAGGGTCTGTTCCAATTCAACTGCCACGACATGTTCTAGATGCTGTATCATCTTGGGTACTCCATGAAGATTATTGTTCATAGAAGTACCCACCCCATATTTTTTTATTTTCTATGATGACTACAGGCAAAGGCATCCATTCCTTTTGGCCGAATCCTTAGGTATTGATGGTGATTACTCTCCGTACCTATTTTAGCTAAGTAGTAGGCTGACTCGAATAAACTGTCCAACAACACAGAATCGGTGTTGTGGATCACACGATTACTAATATTTTTTCGACCATAGCTGGTTGCACCTTGATAATCACTCAAATACCCTTTTGCTTCAGTAATACGCCCCCAAAGTGCTTCTGCTCCTTTTCTGAAGCGATGTACATTTGGATGATACTTCCCATCTAATATCACTAAAAAATGTACATGAAAATGCCCTTCCTTTACCCCTTGTTCTGCTACACGGGCAAAGAATAATATTTCGACATCCTGTTTACCTGGTTGATCAAAATTAGTCGTATCATGGATTTCTTGAGTAAATTCTTTCAGCTGCTGATAAAATTCAACACTACTGATTTCATTTACAAACTTTTCTCGGTAATACAGTTCGAATCGATAAGGTAATATTCGACAATGCTGCGACAAAACATCTTCAATTTTCTTTTTGAGTTCAGCTTTACGAGCTTTAACCTGATAGGTGTTATCATGACACCTACGCTTGTATTGGCTACTATTTAAGGCGAATGCTAACTCCATTAAAATAGTAGGGAGATCACTATAGGCATGACACTTGATTACCTTTATTCGTTCCTCCTCGCTATACTCTGCAAAACGGGCATGGATACAGTCTGAGAATATTTGGATACGGTGACAGTATTTCCGGTCTGGGAGATTGAGTAACCAATACCAGCCTCGAAATGTAGTACCAAAATTAATTACCCAAGGTTTGACCCAAGAAGAAAACTTATAATCTAATTCAGTATCTTGCCCCCATCTAAATGAAGCCGTTTTCAAGGCACGTTCAAAACATTGAATCAAAATATCGAGTTGTAAAGAATCAATTGATTCTGATCTTTCTTCAACTGACATGTCAGACTTCCTATGACTACTAAAATCATAGGAAGCTGTTTTGTATATTTTTTTACGTTAGTACTTAGATTTAGCTTAATACTGTACTATGCTTTGCATACATAAAAATATCAATACTAGATACTATGTCATTACTAATAATACTTTTCTTCATAGAGTAGTCTGTATATCTTATTGTTTATATATCATAAATATATGCACCACACATACAACCCAAAAAAAACAATTTTTGATAGGTTCTCCTACCATATTTATATATAGATCAGAATAACACCTTATTTTTTTAGCTGTGATTTTTAGATAAAACTATGAAATAAATTAAAAAATTTCTTGCACATAATAACCCACGGTCACCATTAATAAAAATAATTTTCACACCCAATTAGCTTATCTAGTCAAATTCAATATATCCACTTATTAACCCAAACAATGATCTTTTTTAAAATAATTTGAATATCTTATAAATATAAACGTTAAAGTTTATCGTCAGAAATACCAAAGCCATCTTACCTGAAGATTACTCTAAAAATACAAGTATTGTCTTCCGCTCCCTTCTCTAGTTCCATTTTGCATGTATTAAAAAAATTACGTTTATGCATCCCAATCTCAACAAGAATTATTCTGAAAAATTATCACTCAAAGTGCTAAGTAAAAATCATACATTACTTATGCCCAGAAACAGCAGCAACATTGGGAAGATTTTCAGAACTGGTACTGATATAGCATATCCATAAACACAAAAGCGCGGGTAATTTTCTATAAAAATTTTCCACGCAGCCACAATTAATCACAATCTTTAAGAAACACCTATAAACCACCAACAATCAAAGGACGACTATATTGATTTATAATAATTTTTTCATAAATTAACAACTAAAAACTCTACAAAATATCTACATAAATTATTCATAAATTATTCATAAATTCTACTTTATTAAATAAATAATCTTTATGAAATTAAATCAAAATACCTGTATAATTTTTTAAAATTTTAACAACGGTACTTAAGAATGCTTAATGAAGATTTTGAAAAACAGTACAAAGAATATTTTAATGATTTTGGAGAAAGAGGCTTTACACTTGCTTGGGTCTATTTTGCTTGCAATCCAACTAACCTACAACAAGATGAATTACAGCAAAATCCACCTATCAGTCTCCCTAACAATGATATGATTAAAAATGATGTTATTGAGCAAATCAAAAAGCAAGATAATCCCAAAGAGACGCTTGAGTTTACTCATCTATTTATTAAAAATATGATAATTGAAGAGGATTTCCTGAATTCAATCGATAAGAAAGATCATATACTTATTTCGTATTTAATTATAAACCTTTTAAGTCCTTCTAATAATATTAATTATAACGAACTCTCAGATACTTCTTTCCCTAAACCCCCTTTAGATTCAAACACCCAAATAATTTTTATTCCAGAAACATATAAATATGAAAACTTAATTAAAAAAAATACATATATAACATTAAATGAAAAAAGTATTACAATTCAAAACATCAACCATTTAAATAAAATCAAACAATCTGACAATCTTTTTGATATTTTTATATTCTTACTAGATAAATATGAAATAAATTTAAAGCATAAGAAAGAATACTTATCAAACTTACTAAACTATTATGAAATAGTTAAAACCAAGAAAAAAAATTACAATTGGATAGATAAAGGAAATCACGAGCAACTTCAATGGATACTATATTATTTCCAAAACACTTTGAAGTTTGACTTCCCTTTAAATCAACTTCATTATCTAAATACTATCAAGAGAAAATGTAATTATTATGAAATCATTTTTTTACTGATAGCTTCAATTCCATTATCAAATCAAGAGCTATTAATTCTAAAATTAAAAAAAGCATGGTCCCAACAGAAATTTAGAATGAGTGGAAAAGCTAAAAAAGCTTATCACCTCCCTTTGACAAAAGAGACAAACAGAAAACTCAAAGCTCTTAGTGAAGTACTCAACAAGACAGAAAGCCAGATTTTAGAAAATCTGATTGAAGAAAAATATCGAATAACCATTTTAGATGAAAATGGAAGATCAAAATATTGAGCATAATTCTCATACCAAGGAACTTAATCCTTGGTATATTTACTCATTTTAATTCAACCAAATCCTGACCATTTCTCCATACCACTCCATCAACCTTACCCTCTCATCCCAGTACTGTGCTCGGTTATAGGCCGAACGAATTCTATTCTGTGGCACATGAGCAAGCTGGCGTTCAATGGCATCTGGATTAAACAGATTCGATTCGTTAACAACTGTACTGAATAGCGATCTAAAACCATGTGTGGTCATTCGACCTGCATAGCCTGAACGTTTGATCATGGCCAAAATAGACTCGCTACGCATAGGTTCTTTGTTATTCAAACGATGTGGAAATAGCAGTTCCTGATTATGAGTAAGTCTCAAAGCATGAAGCTCAGCAATCATCATGTCAGTCAACGGCACACGATGTGGAAGTCGGTTCTTCATTCGTTCTTCAGGAATATCCCACTTACGCCCCTCCAAATCAAACTCTTCCCAACGTGCTTGCAGTAACTCACTGACCCGAACGCCTGTCAGCATAATCAGGACAATGGCATGATGTGTTTGAGCATCGGCAGGATAAGCCTTAATACGTCTAAGAAATTCAGGCATTTCAGAGGCAGAAAGCGAAGCCAGGTTTTTAACCCTTTTATTCTTGAGGGCATAGACTAAATCACCTGCCGGATTGTCATAGCGATATCCATGGGCAATAGCGTATTTCATGACCATGCCGCAACGAGACAAGGTACGTTTTGCAATTTCAAGCGAGCCTCTTGCCTCAATTTTCTTAATGATCTGCAGAATCTCAGGTGCCTGAATCTGATTAATACGCTTATTAGCAAGAGCAACATAAAGCTCATCCAATGAAGCTCGAACATTACTGATGTGTTTGGATGACCAGGTTTCTTTTTGATTATTAAACCAATCTTCTGCAACTTCTTTGAAATAGGGCTTTAAGTCTTCATGCAATACTGAACGTGAGTATCGATGCTTAAGCTCATATGCAAGTTCCCTTGCCTTTTTTAAGCTTAAATCTGGATATGGGCCAAGCGATTCAGACTTACGCTCACCATGGACAGTGACACGTACATTCCAATATTTTTGACCTTTGGTGGTAATGATGAGAGATAAACCATGTGAATCCGAAAGACGATACTGTTTGTCTTTCGGCTGTGCTTTTCTGCACTCAGTATCTGTAAGTGGCATGTCGATTACCCATAATTGATGTATTAATTTCTGGGTAAATTTTCCCAATATTTACCCCCAAAGAGCAAATATGGGGTCAAATGGTATCAAACGATATCGGACAAACAGGCATAAAAAAAAGCCTTTAAACATTGAGTTTAAAGACTTTTTTAGATTCCGATGAATTACTTCGGAAAGAATTTTGGTGGAGGTGGCGGGAGTTGAACCCGCGTCCGCCAGCACTACGCTCGAGAATACTACATGCTTAGATATCGTCTATTGTTTTAACTCTTTGTGACCCGACGAACAGGGTACAAATCGCGATCCTCTTAATTTAGTACAAAGCCCCGAGGCTTGGCTTTATACGGACTTGTGTGCGTGCGCTTCAGTCGGACTCTCTAACCACAAGTATTCGGAGAGGCGGACAAGCTGCCCTTAGGCAGCTAGAGCGTATGATTCGTCGTTTGCGACTAAAAAATGCAAATTTGATTTACGAGAGAAAATGCGCTCTCGGCATGCATCTATGAGTTTCATCACCAGCGTCGAAGCCAGAAACACCCCCAAAGTACAAGGCAATCATAGCATAAATGTCAAAAATTACGATGTATTTTCTGAACATTTAAACAACTTGATGCGCTTAATTACATTATTGCGCTAATATTTTACTTTTCAAGCCAAATAACAGAAAAATTATGAGCTATTTACTGGCACTAGATCAGGGAACTACGTCAAGTCGGGCCATTATTTTTAATGAACATGGACAAGTTCAGGCAACGGCTCAACGTGAAACGCATATCCACACCCCACATTCGGGCTGGGTAGAACAGGATGCACAGGAAATCTGGAGCTCACAGATTGCTGTGATACAACAAGCTTTAGCAACTGCAGGTATTCTGGCAAAAGATATTAAAGCCCTTGGCCTGACTAACCAGCGTGAAACCACTGTAGTCTGGGATCGTCGAAACGGCAAACCGCTCGCCCCGGCAATCGTCTGGCAGGACCGTCGTACGTCTGATTGGTGTAACCGGCTGATTGAACAAGGCCTGATGTCCAAAATTCAGCAAAAAACAGGCTTACGGATTGACCCTTATTTTAGTGCGGGAAAATTGGTCTGGTTTTTAGAGCATGTCGAGGGAGTACGAGCACTCGCTGAACAAGGCCATGTGGCATTTGGTACTATCGATAGCTGGCTGATCTGGAATCTGACCCAAGGCGCAGAGCACGTCATTGAAGCCAGTAATGCTTCTCGTACCATGTTAATGAATCTGCAGCAACAGTCGTGGGATGAAGAGCTGCTCGAGCTGTTTAATATCCCGGCTTCGGTCTTACCGAAAATTATCTCTTCTGATTGTTATGTCGCTGACACTGCTTCTGGCTTACTTGGGGCCAATATTCCCATCACCGGCATTTTGGGGGATCAGCAGTCTGCACTCTTTGGCCAGTCCTGTTTTGAGGTGGGCAGTGCTAAAAACACCTATGGCACCGGCTGTTTTATGCTGTTCAATACTGGACATAACATTCAGCTTAGCCAGAATAAGCTGCTTTCTACTCTTGCCTGGCAAGCCCAGGGCCAAACTACCTATGCGCTGGAAGGCAGCGTATTTATGGCCGGTGCTGTAGTGCAATGGTTACGCGATGGCCTCGGAATTATTCAAAAAAGTAGTGATGTGGAAAAACTGGCACACCAGGTCGAGCATAGTGACGGCGTGGTTCTGGTTCCGGCATTTACCGGTCTGGGCGCGCCGCATTGGGATAGTGAAGCACGTGCCTTACTCTGTGGCATGTCACGCGGTACGACCAAAGCGCATATCGCTCGTGCAGCATTAGAATCAATCGCCTTTCAGGTATCGGATGTGCTCAGTGCGATGCAATCTGATATTGCACATCCATTGAAAGAACTGCGGGTTGATGGTGGTGCCAGCAGCAATGACATGCTGATGCAATTTCAGGCCGATATTCTGAATGTACCGGTACTGCGTCCGAAAATGCTGGAAGCCACTGCCTGGGGTGCGGCCGCTATGGCCGGATTAAAAGCTGGCGTATTTTCAGACCTGGATGAAATTTCCCAGTCCTGGCAGCTGGACCGTGCTTTTGAACCCAAAATGCAAAATGAAGAAAGAAAAATGCATTTAGCCAAATGGCAAAATGCCTTGAAACGGGCTAAATCTGATCTNNCCTCAGTTCACGATTTCATTAATAGGCATAAGACGCAATCGCTGTTGCAATCGCCTTATCTTCATCATTGACCATGGTCATGCGCATGGTGCAGCCCTTACGCCCCAAACGTAAGGTTTCTGCACGTGCAATAAAATATTTGCCACGTCCAGGCGCCAGATAATCCACCCGCATATCGACCGTCGCCAGACGCGACACTTTTTTAATGGTATCTGCAATCGTTTCCGGTTCAGCTTTTTTATACAGTTCGCCCATGGCCACAATACCACCGACGCTATCCAGTACAGTTGCAGCCAGACCGCCATGCAGAATCTGGAAAGCCACATTACCAATCATGAAATCCTGCATTTCTACATAGGCCTCAATCTGGCCCTCGACCACCCGCATGGTCATGCCGTTATGCTTAAAAAAAGGAGAGCTATTAAAAGCATGTACCAGCTGGTTCAGGACTACATCAATATCCACTTTCGAGCCCAGATGTATATTACCGGTCCAGTTTCTCTCTGTCTTACTCATCACTTTGCCCGAATCCACCACAATAAAAAACCGCTAATTTATGCCCAAAAATTTGAGTTAGGGCTACAATAGAGGCCTAGTTTAATACTGATTACTGAGATTTTTATGACTTATACGTTCAATCGTCCCGCGTTTCCTGCAACTCGCATGCGTCGTATTCGTAAAAATGAACATTTACGTTCGATGGTTCGTGAAACCCATCTCGCGGCAGATCATCTCATTTATCCAGTATTTGTCCTGCCAGGACAAAACCAGACCCAAGATATTCCAAGTATGCCGAATATCCAGCGTCTGTCAGCGGACTTGTTGTTAAAAAAATCAGAACGTCTACTGGAACTCGGTGTCAATAAACTGGCGCTATTTCCGGTCACCCCACAAGAAGATAAAAGCCTGACTGCAGAAGCTGCGTGGCGTGAAGATGGTCTGGTACAAAACACCTTGCGTTTATTGAAAAAAGAACTGCCAGAAATGGTGCTGATTACTGACGGCGCATTAGACCCGTATACCACACATGGTCAGGATGGCATTATTGATGAGAACGGTTATGTCTTAAATGATGAAACGGTCGAGTGCCTTATTAAACAGGGCTTGAGCCATGCCGAAGCCGGTGCAGATGTGTTTGCTCCAAGTGACATGATGGATGGCCGGATCGGTGCGATTCGTCAGGCCTTTGANNAAAGGCGGCAATAAATACAATTACCAGATGGATGTCGGTAACCGTGCTGAAGCCCTGCATGAAATTGCGCTGGATATTCAGGAAGGTGCAGACATGGTGATTGTTAAACCGGGCATGCCTTATCTGGATATCGTCCGCGAAGTCAAAGACACTTTTGGCGTACCGACCTTTGTTTATCAGGTCAGTGGCGAATACGCGATGCTGGCTGCGGCAATTCAAAATGGCTGGTTATCTGATAGCGTTATTTTAGAATCATTGATGAGCTGTCGTCGTGCCGGTGCAGATGGTATCTGGACCTATTTTGCTGAAGAAGCTGCGCTTAAACTGAAAGACATGAAGTAAAAGGATTTCGGCGCAATGCATATTGCCATTGTCGGTGCTGGCATCACCGGTTTGATGTCGGCGCTGGAACTGCTTGAACAGGGATGTTCTGTTACCCTTTTTGATCAACAGGCCGCCGGACAGGCTGCATCCTGGGCTGGAGGAGGCATCCTCTCCCCGATGTATCCCTGGCGTTATCCCGCTGCTGTAAATGCTTTGGCCCGACATGCCAAACCCATGTATCAGGACTGGAATCAAAAACTGCAACCTTTCACTGGCATCGATTTCCAGATTCATGAAACAGGTATGCTGATTTTTGATNNGCTAAACTGCAACAGATCAATCCAAGAATTAATCAGAGCAAATTCAAGCAGGCGATTTATTTCCCTGAACTGGCGAATATCCGTAATCCACGGTTATTACAGTCGATCATTCACTATTTGAAGCAGCATCCTCGTGTCACCTGGCAAGAAGACTGTAAAATCACTCGGCTCAATATTCAGCAAGGCTGTGTAAAAAGTATCTCAGATGAACATAGCCAGGTTTTTCAGGCAGATCAATATGTGTTCACAACCGGAGCATGGTCGCAACACTGGTCACAGCAACTTGGTTTGGAAATTCCGGTACAGCCGGTTCAGGGCCAGATGCTGCTGTTTAAAACGCCAGAAAACTGGCTGCCGACCATGTGCATGCATAAGGTGATGTACCTGATTCCACGTCAGGATGGACATGTTTTATGTGGTTCCAGTATGCGTCA
This sequence comes from Acinetobacter sp. UBA3060, assembly GCA_002367455.1. Taxonomy (GTDB): domain Bacteria; phylum Pseudomonadota; class Gammaproteobacteria; order Pseudomonadales; family Moraxellaceae; genus Acinetobacter. The sequence continues at coordinate 41,089 of DFCG01000082.1, forward strand.
GGTCGGTTTTGACACCTCGCCTTCTAGCGAAATCCGGCAGGATATTTTACAGGCGTGTATCGAGATGGTACCGGAACTGGCAGATTTTCCGCTGGTCAAGCAATGGGCCGGATTAAGACCCAGCTCACCCGATGGTATTCCCTATATTGGCAAAATTCCCAAGCTACACAATGCCTGGGCCAATTTTGGACATTTCCGGAATGGTTTATGCATGGGGCCGGCATCAGGCAAACTACTCGCTCAACTCATCCTTAAACAAATGCCAATCGTTGATCCAGCTCCTTATGATCCTGTCCGTTTATTAGAGCCCAGTCGTTTAGTGCTTTAGGATATTATCCAGTGCTTCTTTCAGAGTTGGATAATGAAACTGGAATCCAGCCTCCTGCAAGGCTTTGG